>JAYYHP010000186.1:0-9435 GCA_036148335.1 Pseudomonadota bacterium | reverse complement strand
TCCGTAACTATTTTACGGAAAACCCACCGGCAGGCACTTTGATTGCCGCCAATAAAAAAGCCGCACTGCAATACATTGAATACACGGTGCGTCGTGGTGACACCTTGTCAGAACTGGCTGTCCAGCGTGGCATGGACACCAAAACCCTGCGTGAACTGAATGGTCTCAGCAGTGACTCCCTGCGTATTGGCCAGAAAATCCGCCTGCCTAACAGCTGAACAGAATCTACGGACCACCCTGAAATATGAGCCGCATTCACCTACTGTCGCCCCGCCTTGCTAACCAGATTGCAGCCGGTGAGGTGGTTGAGCGTCCCGCCAATATCGTCAAAGAATTGGTGGAAAACTCCATGGATGCTGGCGCGACCCAGATTGATGTTGAAGCAGAACAGGGCGGCGTTAAATTATTGCGTGTACGTGATAACGGCCACGGCATTGCCAAAGACGACCTGGCACTGGCTCTGAGCCGCCATGCGACCAGCAAAATTACTACCCTTGATGATCTTGAAGCCGTAGGCACCATGGGCTTTCGTGGTGAAGCACTGGCATCGATTTCATCGGTATCGCGGCTGACGCTGTCGTCCCGTCAGGAAGGCGCCGATGAGGCCTGGCAAGTCATGGCAGAAGGTCGTGATATGCAGGCCGATATTCGCCCGGCAGCGCACCCGGTGGGCACCACGGTCGAGGCGCGGGATCTGTTTTTTAATACGCCCGCCCGGCGTAAATTTCTGCGTACCGAAAAAACCGAATTTTCACACCTTGAAGACACGCTGAAGAAACTGGCGCTCAGCCGCTACGATGTTGGCTTTACTTTGCGTCATAACCAGCGCGTGATTCATCAGCTGCGACCAGCCAGTCGCACGCTTGATCGCGAAAAGCGCGTCGCGACCTTATTGAATCCGCAGTTTATCGACAGTGCCGTGCACATCGAAACCGAAGCGGCGGGGCTGACGCTCGAGGGCTGGGTGGGGCTACCGACGTTTTCACGCTCGCAGGCCGACATGCAGTACTTCTTTGTAAATGGCCGGGCGGTGCGCGACAAGCTGGTGGTGCACGCCATCAAGCAGGCGTATCGCGATGTGCTTTATCACGGTCGCCAGCCTGCGTTTGTACTGTATTTGTGGCTGGACCCTAAGCTGGTGGATGTGAACGTTCATCCGACCAAGCATGAGGTGCGCTTTCGTGATGGCCGTCTGGTGCATGACTTTATTTTCCGTTCGTTGCACCGTGCACTCGCCGATGTCCGCCCGGAGCAACCGACGGGCGGCTCTGTCGCGGATTTAACCGCTTCGCCTGCGCCTGCCGCGAGTGGCACCGCTGCTGGAGAGTTTCAGGGGCAAAATCGTCTCGACTGGCAGACCAATGGCGCAACACCGCCATTTTCGACCACAGCGACAGGCACGCCTGCCACTACACCGGGTGACATGGGAACGGGTGCGGGTTTTGGTTCAAATACGGGTTTTGGTGCAGGTGTCAGTTCAGGTGCTAGTTCAGTAAACGCGGGGTTTGCTAGCGGTGCCAGCGCCGCCGGAAATGTTGCTGAGAACATGCGCAGCTACGGCCAGATGGCTCAGAGTGCTCCTCTGCCAGAATCCGAATCCGAAGATTTACCGCCGCTAGGATTTGCCATTGCCCAGTTGCATGGCATTTATATCCTGTCGCAAAACGCGCAAGGGCTGGTGGTGGTCGACATGCACGCCGCTCACGAGCGCATTACCTACGAACGCTTAAAAGTCGCGGTCGATGCCGAAGGCGTGGCCAGTCAGCCTTTGTTAGTTCCGGAAACGCTGCACGTCAGTGAGCGTGAGGCCGATGCCGCCGAACAATACGCCGATGAATTCCGCCAGCTTGGCGTAGAGCTGGCACGAGTCAGCCCGGAGAGCCTGATGATTCGCCAGATTCCGGTGCTGTTGCAGCAGGCGAATGTGGCGCAGCTGATTACCGACATGCTGGCGGATCTGATGGAACACGGTGCGTCCGATCGCTTGTTGGCGCACCGTAATGAGCTGCTGGGCACCATGGCCTGCCATGGTTCTGTGCGCGCGAATCGCCGACTGACGCTGCCGGAAATGAATGCCTTACTGCGTGATATGGAAGCCACCGAGCGCTCCGGGCAATGCAACCACGGTCGCCCGACCTGGACTCAAATGACCATGCCAGAGCTGGATAAGCTCTTCTTACGGGGACGCTGATGAACGCGCATGCTTTGCCACCCGCCATCTTTTTGATGGGGCCGACGGCATCCGGAAAAACCGCGCTGGCACTGGAGCTGGTTAAACGTTACCCCTGCGAAATTATCAGTGTCGATTCGGCGTTGATTTATCGCGACATGGATATTGGTACTGCCAAGCCCGACGCTGAGATGCAGGCGCTGGCGCCACACCGCTTGATTGACCTGATTGATCCGGCTGAAAGTTATTCCGCCGCGACCTTTCGTGCTGACGCATTACGGGAAATGGCCGACATCACCGCCGCTGGCAAAGTGCCGTTATTGGTCGGTGGGACCATGATGTACTTTAAGTTTTTGCGCGATGGCTCGGCGGATTTGCCGCAAGCAGACGACGCCATCCGTGAGCAGTTATTGCAGGAAGGGCAGGCCGACGGTTGGCCTGCCATGCACGCCCGTCTGGCCAAAATCGATCCCGAGGCCGCGGCGCGCCTGAAGCCTATGGACTCACAGCGTATTCAGCGTGCCATGGAAGTCTATCTGGTGTCCGGCAAAACCTTGTCCGAACACTGGGCTGAGCAGGAAACCCAGCCGCTGCCCTATCACGTGGTCAATCTGGCCGTTTGTCCAACCGAGCGTTCACGCTTGCACGAGCGTATCGCACAGCGGTTCCGCATCATGATCGAGCAGGGCTTTGTCCCCGAGATGGAACGCCTGTACGACCGCGGTGATTTGTCCATCGATATGCCCTCCATGCGCTGCGTGGGCTACCGTCAGGGGTGGGAGTATCTTGAGGGGAAATACAGCTACGATGAGATGATCGAGCGCGGCATTATTGCTACCCGGCAACTGGCCAAACGTCAGATTACCTGGTTGCGTAGCTGGCCCGATCTTCACTGGCTGGATACCGATGATCCGGATATTCTCAGAAATGCCTTGAAAATACTTAACGCCAACGCCATATTTAGCATCTTGGACTGAACCCGTCCTGAATTCCCCTGTCTGGTGATTATGTGCCAGTGGGTGGCGGGCCGATCCTCTGGGGCTACATTACTTTTTATTTCGCCGACCGCACATTGGAAGGCACTCTCTCATTTTAGGAGAAGAACTATGTCAAAAGGGCACTCTCTACAAGACCCTTACCTCAATCAACTGCGCAAAGAGCGTATCCCGGTGTCCATCTTTCTGGTCAACGGTATTAAACTTCAGGGGCAGATTGAATCCTTCGACCAGTTTGTAATTCTGTTGAAGAACACCGTTTCTCAGATGGTCTACAAACACGCGATTTCTACCGTTGTGCCAAGCCGTAACGTGCGTCTGGCGCCAGCGGAACAGGGTGACAGCGACGACTGAGTCGCACCCCTGCCGGGTGGGTAACGCCTGCCCGAGCCATCTTCTGATCGCACCGGCTTATCGGTGCGTTTCTCGTTGTTTCCATACACTTTTCTCATTTCGAGGCGGTTGTGTTTTTCGAGCGTCCTGAGGCCGGTGGCGAAGAAGCCATTCTTGTTCATGTGGACTTCCCCGAGGGGATTAACCGTGAAGACCTCAATGAATTCCGCGAGTTGGTGATTTCTGCGGGTGCCGATCCTCTGGATCTGGTCACTACTAAGCGCGATGTCCCTCATGTCAAAACCTTTGTCGGCAAAGGCAAAATCGAAGAGATTGCCGATCTGGTGCAGTTGCATCAGGTCAGTGTGGTTATCTTCAACCACGCATTGACACCCAGTCAGGAACGCAACATTGAGCGCGAATTGAAATGTCGCGTCCTCGACCGCACTGGTTTGATTCTCGATATTTTTGCTCAGCGTGCCCGTACTCACGAGGGTAAGTTGCAGGTTGAGTTAGCGCAGTTACAACATCAGTCGACCCGACTGGTACGTGGCTGGACCCACCTTGAACGCCAGAAGGGTGGTATCGGTATGCGCGGGCCGGGTGAAACCCAGCTTGAGACCGACCGTCGTCTGCTACGTGAGCGGGTAAAAAGCATTCATGCCCGGCTGGATAAGGTCCGTGCTCAGCGCGATCAGAACCGCCGCGCCCGTCAGCGTTCGGCGGTACCGACCGTCGCCATTGTGGGGTATACCAACGCCGGCAAATCGACCCTCTTTAATGCCCTGACGGAATCGGGGGTGTACGCCGCCGATCAGTTGTTTGCGACACTCGATCCAACGCTGCGACGTCTGGACGTCGAAGACATCGGTGAGATCGTACTGGCCGACACCGTAGGCTTTATCCGTCACCTGCCGCACAAACTGGTGGAAGCATTTCGCGCCACTTTGCAGGAAGCGGCGGAAGCGGATCTGCTGATGCACGTGATCGACTGCGCCAGCGATGAGCGCGAAGGCAACATTGAGCAGGTTGAGTACGTGCTGGCGGAAATCTCTGCCGACGATTTGCCGGAACTGCGGGTCTACAACAAAATTGATCTGCTGGAGCATGGCGAGCCACGTATCGACCGCAATGAAGCCGGCGAGCCGGTGGCAGTCTGGGTATCCGCTCGCGAGAGTCTCGGCTTCGATTTGCTGCGTCAGGCCATCGCTGAGCTGATGGCCGGTGACATGTTTGCCGAGGAAATCACCCTGACCCCGGCACAAGGGCGACTACGTGCAATTCTTTACGAACTCGGGGGCGTTCGCTCCGAGCAATACGCCGATAATGGGGACCTGTTAATCGACGTACGCATGCAGTTGTCGGATTTTCGCCGGGCGTTGGCCCGCGCTGAGGTCCCGGAACACCTGTTTTTACCGCAACCGGACGAACCCTGGCATTGATTTGACGCCAGACGCTGGCTGCATCGCGTAAATCCGTTATCATTAGATAGCGTTAAAAACCTATACATAAGGCATACACCGACTGGAGTGAACTATGGCCTGGAATGAGCCTGGTGGTAATGGCAATAAGCCCAAAGACCCGTGGGGTAACAATAACCGCGGCAATAACGGCGGCGGTAACCAGCCACCGGATCTGGACGAAGTCATCCGTAAACTGACTGACAAACTCAATGGACTGTTCGGCGGCAATGGCGGCGGTTCACGCAACAACAACGAAGGTGATGGCGGTGTGCTGGGCCTGCTGGTGGTTGCGGGCATCATTGCGCTGGTGCTGTTCGTGATGAACGCGTTTTACATTCTGGATACGCAGGAACGTGGTGTTGTTCTGCAAACCGGTAAATACGATCGCACTGAGTCCGAAGGTCTGCACTTCAAGTGGCCAATCATTGAAGACGTGATCATTGTTAACGCGACTCGTGTTCGTGAAGCTGAGATCCGCGAAAGCATGCTGACCGAAGATGAAAACATCGTCGACGTGAAGCTGAACGTGCAATACCGGGTGACCAACCCAGAAGCCTTTGCATTGCGCGTTGAAAACCCAGAACTGACACTGATGGACGCCGCCGAAAGTGCGCTGCGTCATGAAGTGGGTTCTACCGAAATGGACCCGATCCTGACCACCGGACGTGTGAGCCTGGCCGAAGCGGTAAAACAGCGTCTGCAGTTCTACCTGGATGAGTACGAGACCGGTATCACCCTGCAAAACGTGAACATCAAAGAAGCTACGCCGCCAGCGGCCGTAAAAGAAGCTTTCGATGACGTTCAGCGCGCGAAGCAGGACAAAGAACGCACCATTAACGATGCCGAAGCTTACGCCAACTCGGTCGTACCAGAAGCTCGTGGTCGTGCACAGCGTCAGCTGGAAGAAGCCCGCGCCTACAAAGAGCGAGTGGTTGCACGTGCTCAGGGTGAAGCGGATCGTTTCGTGAAGCTGCTGACGGAATACAAGAAAGCGCCTCAGGTAACGCGTGAGCGTCTGTACATCGATGCCATCACTGAGGTGTACAACAGCTCCAGCAAAGTGCTGATGGACGTTGAGGGCGGTAACAACATGATGTACCTGCCACTGGATCGTATGATGTCGCCTGTTCAGAGCGCGGCGCGTGATTCTGGTATGGCGGAAGCCGACATCAAACGTCTGACCGACGAAGTGCTGCGTGAAGCACGCTCGCGTCAATCTAACACCACTACTGTTCGCCGGGAGGGTCGCTAATGTCACCGAAGGGCATGTTTGGAGTCATCGTTCTGGCCTTGGTCGTGATCATCGGCAGCCAGAGCTTTTACATCATCAAAGAAACCGAACGCGCGATTAAGCTGAAGTTTGGTGAAATCGTCGACGCAGACGTTCAGCCGGGCATTGGTTTTAAAATTCCGGCCGTGCACGTGATCAAGCGTTTTGACGCTCGCGTTCTGACCCTGGATACGCAACCATCGCGTTTCCTGACCGAAGGTAAGAAGTACGTCATCGTTGATTCGTTCGCGAAATGGCGCATTACCGACGTTCGTGCCTACTACGAGTCATCATCCGGTGACCGTGTACGTGCCACCATGCTGCTGGAAAACCTCGTTAACAAAGGCCTGCGTGATGAAATTGCCGCACGTAGCCTGTACGAAGTGGTTTCCGGTGAGCGTGATCAGCTGATGACTAAGCTGACTGCCATGCTGAATACTCAGACCAAAGAAGAACTGGGTATCGAAGTACTGGACGTGCGCGTGAAAGCCATCGACCTGCCAGACGAGCTGAGCCGCAACGTATACGAGCGTATGTCGGCCGAGCGTGGTCGTGAATCTCGCGAGATTCGCTCCGAAGGTAACGAGCTGGCAGAAGGTATTCAGGCCGATGCTGATCGTCAGAAAACAGTGATCGAGGCAGAAGCGTATCGTGAAGCGGAGCAGACCCGAGGTGACGGTGATGCAGAAGCGGCGCGTATTTACGCCAATGCGTACAACAAAGATCCAGAGTTTTACGCCTTTACCCGTAGCCTGAAGGCCTACACTGAGACCTTCCAGGGGAATGACGTTCTGGTGCTTGATCCTAAGAGCGACTTCTTCCGCTACATGAATGACGTGAAAGGGCAGTAAGCCCAGTCGCGTTAGCCTCAGCGCCGGGACTCGTCATGTTTAACATGTTCAAGTCCGGGCAGCTCTGGTAGAATCCCGCAACCGGGCCGGTAGCCCGGTTTTTTTGTGCAATTTTGTTCTGTGCTTCCCCTCAATCACCCGCGTTATCGTACAGGTTGGCGGCGTCTGGCACAGAGTCTTAAGAATTTTTGAAGGCTGGAACATGACTGGAGCTGACCGTTGGTTGTTGCCGGATGGCATCGACGAAATTCTGCCGCCGCAAGCGCGCCGGATTGAGCAACTGCGTCGTCACCTTCTCGATTACCTGGACGCCTGTGGATACGATTTTGTGATTCCACCGGCGCTTGAGTACCTGGATTCATTGCTGACAGGTACAGGTAAAGATCTGGATTTACGTACGTTTAAAGTCACGGATCAGCTTTCTGGCCGTTTGATGGGCCTGAGTGCGGATACTACGCCACAGGTTGCACGTATTGATGCACACAGTCTGGCACCAGAAGGCATCAGCCGCCTGAGCTACTGCCGCACTGTGTTCCATGCCAAGCCTGCATCCTTGTTGGCCAGCCGCACCCCAACGCAGATTGGTGCCGAGCTGTACGGCGAAGCCGGCATTAATGCCGACGTTGAAATTATCAGTGTCATGCTGGCACTGCTGAGTGAAGCTCAGCTGCCAGGCGTACACCTCGACCTGGGCAATGTCGGTGTGTTCCGTACACTGGCGCGCCAGGCCGGTTTAAACGACAGCCAGCAAAGCGAACTGTTTGCGCTGCTGAAACTGAAATGCCAGACCGATACCCAAGCCTGGGTGGCGGCTCAGATCAGCGACGCTAAGCTGGTTGAGGCCTTCTCTCTGTTGGCGGGTCTGCAAGGCAGTGGTGCCGCGTTGGCTGACAAGTTCGCGCGTCTGACGGCACTGGTGCCTGATTGTGCCGATGACATTCGTCATCTGGAGCAGGTCATGGCCGAACTGAGCCAGCGTTTCCCTGAGATCAGCGTGACTTGTGATCTTAGCGAACTGCGTGGCTACGATTATCACACCGGACTGGTGTTTGCGGCTTACGTTCCTGGTTACGGCGATGCTGTGGCTCAGGGTGGCCGTTACGATGAAACCGGCGCCGACTTTGGACGTGCGCGTCCTGCGACGGGTTTCAGTGCCGATCTGAAAGTATTGGCGCAGCTGGGTGCGCGTCAGTTTGATCGCAAAGCGACTGTGGCAGCCCCGGTGTCTGATGACCCGGCCCTGTGGCAGGCAATCCAGCAGCTGCGTGGACAGGGTGTCCGTGTACTGACTGAACTGAATGGTGACGCCGTCGATTGCGACCAGCGTCTGCAACTTATCGACGGCACCTGGCAGTTGACCAGCGCCTGATTAATTTATTGTTGAGTGAAAGAACCGTGGGCAAAAGCGTAGTTGTTCTGGGCACCCAATGGGGTGACGAAGGTAAAGGTAAAATTGTTGACCTGCTGACTGAAAAAGCAGAAGCCGTGGTGCGCTTTCAAGGCGGCCACAACGCAGGTCATACCCTCGTAATTAACGGCGAAAAAACCGCCCTCCACCTGATTCCATCAGGCATTCTGCGCGATGGCGTACGTTGTGTGATTGGTAACGGTGTGGTGCTGGCGCCAGACGCCCTGTTAAAAGAAGTTCGTGCTCTGGAAGCGCGTGGCGTGCCAGTGATGGAGCGTCTGCGTGTGTCACACGCCTGTCCTCTGATTCTGCCTTACCACGTAGCGCTGGATCAGGCTCGTGAGATCAAGCGCGGCAATGCCAAGATCGGCACCACCGGTCGTGGTATCGGCCCAGCGTACGAAGACAAAGTATCCCGTCGTGGTCTGCGCGTGGGTGACATGTACCAGCCAGAGTTTGCTGACAAGCTGAAAGAAGTGATGGAATACCACAACTTCTCGCTGACTCAGTACTACGGCGTTGAGGCCGTTAGCTACGAAGAGACACTGGCCGCCTGTAAAGACTGGGCTGCACAGATTAAAGACATCGTTGTTGATGCGGTGGATCTGGTTCACGAGATCCGTGAAAGCGAAGGCGACATCATGTTCGAGGGTGCTCAAGGCACGCTGCTGGACATCGACCACGGTACTTACCCATTCGTAACCTCGTCGAACACCACCGCCGGTGGCGTAGCGACAGGCTCAGGCGTTGGCCCTCTGTACCTGGACCAGATTCTGGGTATCACCAAGGCGTACACCACTCGCGTGGGTGCGGGTCCTTTCCCAACCGAACTATTCGATGAAGTGGGCAAGCACCTGGCAGACGTGGGTAAAGAAAAAGGCACCACCACCGGCCGTGACCGTCGCTGTGGCTGGTTCGATGCCATGCTGGTGAAACACTCGATCC
>JAYYHP010000185.1:0-2955 GCA_036148335.1 Pseudomonadota bacterium | reverse complement strand
GGCAAGGCCTTACTGGCTGCGTTTGGCCAGTCGTCGCCGGTGGTTGGCATCTCGCATATTGATGCGGCCGCCCAGGACACCGAAAGCGCATTTCATCCCACACGTTGGCAGGATCGTCTGAAACAGGCCATGGGTCTGTAAGGAGCTGGCTATGAGTCTCATACATCAGGTATTGCAAGATTTAGATGGGCATCGTGAAGCTCAGGATGGCGCTGTCGTCGGTTACGCCGAGGACGATGACAATCACGGCCTGCGAATATGGCCGGCGGTGCTGGTGTCTTTGTTAGCGGCTGGGCTGGTATTTCACTTCAGTGAGTACTTGAAAGGTAGCGTGACGGTCGTCGATTCATCGGCGTTGCCGGTCTTGCCAACGGAACCCGTCGACTATCTGAGTCAGAGTGCGGACGTGGCGGTGGAAGTGCCTCAGGCGCCTGTCGCCCCCATGGACGTTCTGCTGGCAGAGCCAGTGGAAATTCTGCTCGATGTCGCACCGGATCCAGCGGAGGTTTCACTGCTTTCGACCCCGGTGACCAGTCAATCAGACCGTAAAGGTGATGCGCTCCCTGTGATGACACAGCCGCCAGTGACACGCGTTTCGACTAACTCCCGCAGTGTGTCGCAGGCTTCTTCGGCCGCCTCAACAAGCTCCAGTGCCACAACGGGAGTCAGTAAGGGTGCCAGTACTGTTGCCAGCGTTACACGCAGTCGTTCTGCACAAACGATTTATCAACGCGCGGTGGCGGATTATCAGGCCGGAGACTGGCGCAGTGCGCTGGTACGTTTAACAGCCATGAACGAGGGCAAAGGCCCATCGCATCTGGCGCTACAGGCACGTATTTATCTCGAGCAAAGCATGCGTCGTGAATTTATGCAGCTGCATCGCCAGCACGCGGCGACTCGGGCGGGCGTGTGGTTAAGCACCGTCGCCCCCGGCCTGCATGTGTTCGGTGAATTTGCGGCGGCCGCGGAAGAGTACGCCCGCTTGATGGTGTTAGAGCCCAACAACAGTCAGTGGGGGCTGGCGCGCATTCAGGCCCACATTGATGCCGGTCAGATGACCCAGGCACGCAACCAGCTGACGCTCGTCAATGACCGCTACACCCTGACGCCTGATCAACAGGTGTGGGTAAATTATCAACTCGATATTCTGGAGTAATTGAATGGAAGCACGAGTGCAACGGAAGGTTCGCGTTGGTGATTTACTGCTGGAAAAGCAGCTGATTGATCAGCGCCAGTTACAAATGGCGCTGGTAGAACAAAAACGCACCGGCAAAAAACTCGGCAAGGCCATCACCGATTTAGGCTTTGTGACTGAGGTGAAATTGTTGTCGGTGCTGTCCGATTACTTTGGATATCCCTTCATTGATCTGTCGCGCTTCCGTCTCGACAATGCCCTGATTCAAAAGCTGCCGGAAACTCAGGCACGTCGCTATCGCTGCTTGTTGTTGTCTGAAGAACCCAACGGCATGTTGGTGGGCATGACCGACCCGACCGATCTGATGGTCATCGATGATCTGCAACGTATTCTGAAAAAGCCGGTGCTGCCTGCCTTTGTGCAGGAGGCTGATTTACTGTCGATTCTCGATAATGTGTATCGTCGACAGGAGCAGATGGCCTCGATTGCGGGCGAGCTTGCCGGTGAACTGCAAAGCAGTGATTTTGACATCAATGCCATTGTGTCCGCCTCGGATACGTCAGAAGCGCCCGTCGTTCGACTTCTGCAAAACCTGTTTGAGGACGCCGTGCAGGTGAAAGCCTCGGACGTTCACATCGAGCCGGAAGAAAACCAGTTACGTATTCGCTTACGCGTAGATGGCGAATTACAAGAACAGGTGATGAAAGAAAAACGAGTGGCGTCTGCGCTGGTATCGCGTTTGAAAATTATGTCGGGCCTGGATATTTCCGAAAAACTCTTACCTCAGGACGGCCGCTTTAATATCCGCGTTCGAAACCACAACATCGATGTGCGTTTATCCACCATGCCGGTGCAGTTTGGCGAATCTGTGGTCATGCGTTTGCTGGATCAGAGTGGCGGCATTCTGTCGATGGCGGCGTTAGGGATGCAGGATGATATCCGCAAGCGTTTTGAATATTTAATTACACGACCACACGGACTGATTCTTGTCACTGGACCAACAGGCTCAGGTAAAACCACCACCTTGTATGCGGCGTTGACCCAGCTTAATCAGGCGGAAAAAAAGATCATTACCGCCGAAGATCCGATCGAATATCGTTTGCCGCGTATTAACCAAGTTCAGGTAAACACCAAGGTCGGCCTGGAGTTCTCCACGGTGCTGCGCGCCGCGCTGCGTCAGGACCCAGACATTGTGTTAATCGGTGAGATGCGCGATCACGAAACCGCCGAAATTGGTTTGCGCGCTGCCATGACGGGCCACATGGTACTGTCTACTTTGCACACCAATGATGCTCAATCTGCCGCGGCTCGCCTGATGGACATGGGGGTCGATACGTATCTGGTGGCGTCCTCACTGCGCGCGGTGCTGGCGCAGCGATTAATTAAAAAACTGTGCCCGCACTGCACTCAGCCTTATGAGCCCGATTTACAGGAGAAAGCCTGGTGCGAGGCCATGGAGTCGGGCAGCTCAGAGCGTGCCTATCAGCATGGTCGCGGCTGTCACCACTGCCATAACACAGGCTATCAGGGCCGAGTAGGTATTTATGAGCTGCTCGAACTCAACGGCGACATGATCGCCGCGTTGCGATCAGGCGATACTCAGGGCTTCTCGGATGCGGCGTTGGCGTCGCCATACTTCCGGCCATTGGCGCTGTCAGCACTGGACTTTGCAGCCCAAGGCGTGACGTCATTGGATGAAGTCTTCCGTGTTTCCGCGACCCTGGACGGTGAGGATTATTGATGGCGAGGACTATTGATGGCGAGGATTGTTGATGGCCATTTTTGAATATCGGGGTCGCGACACCAGTGGCGGTGCCATC
>JAYYHP010000184.1:0-3122 GCA_036148335.1 Pseudomonadota bacterium | reverse complement strand
ATACGCTGTGGGTGGTTACCGACATCAATGCGCTTAATCTCTTCACGAGTGGCGTAATTGATCACCGATACCTGATCCGTTTCCGACCATGAGATCAGGCAGTTTTCGCCAGAACGATCGGTTACCGCCCAGTACGCTTTCTTACCTAAGTCCTCGAGCAGGGTGTACTCAAAGGTCTCACGATCCACAATCGCAGCGTAATCGTCCATGGTACCGGCAACACACAGGGACTGATCGTCACCACTCATGGCCAGACCATGATGCGCCGAGTCGTTTACGTAATACACTTTCGGCAAAAATGGTACGTGATTCGGCAGCTCGGCCAAACGAGTCACGGTTTCGGTTTCCATATCGAACTCAACCAATCCGTGCAGGAAGGACAACTGGAAGTAGAAGTAACGGTAATCTTTTGTGTGTGCCATGGGGCGAATCGAGGGGCTCAGATCCCCCAGGCCTGCTTCTTCCAGCTTGGCTTTAATATCGATGTCTTTAACGATTTCTGCAGCCTCAGTGTCGTAGACAATGAACTTGCGTTCGCCTCGCGTCGTATCCCGCAGCACTTTGCCGTCGAATGGCATAAACACAAAGCCGATACTGGAGTGGTAAATGTACTTACCGTCGTCAGAATACAGATTCTCGTGCGGTGAGTTGCCCGCTGGGAAGCGCCCTTCTTCCTCGCCTGTGTATACGTTCAGCAGGTGAACCACGTTGCCGGTCGATGCCGATACCGCGACTTGAGTGCCATCTGGTGACAGAGCCATGTGGTCCGAGCGTACGCCGTCGACCTCAAAGCGCCAGACGACTTCACCACTGGTAAGATCCAGCGCGACTACGTCGGCAAAACTTGGACGCGATACGATCAACAACTCACCGTCGTTGGTGCTGTACATGTCATCGACGTACTGATCATTACCCTCACCGATCAACTGGCGAATGCCAAGAAAGACCGTATAACGCCAGAAATCGCCTTTGATCTCTTCCATACGCTCTTCGTAATCCGGAATGCCGTTCACACGACCAAGCAGCTCGTAGTTGTCACCGTCGATGACGTCGATGGTACCGTCCCAGTTATTACCCACGAAAATGGCAGGACGTAAGCCATCGTCCACTTCTGGTAGCTCAGGCTCAGCCTCTTCGACAGGCTCTGGTAATGCTGGAATCAGCCAATCAAACCACCCCGCAGAGGCGGGTGCGGACAAGCCCAAGGCACCGGACAGGACAACCGCCAGCGCGCCCTTGCGGACCTGATGTCCGTTAAGGAATTGTTTCATACGTATAACCCCGAATATTTTTATTATTAATCACCGCCTCCACGAATGGCCCGCGAGCGCCGCGAAGGGGTGGTATCGCAGAGTACCTGCGTAGACTTCGGGGGATCAATCCACTGGCCAGATATAGCCTGTCGCCCCAGACCACTGGCTTGAAGTGTCCTGCCGGGTCAGGACATTCCAGGCCAGCGGCGCTGGATAACACATGGAAAGTGAGGCATCGACGTTCGGTGAGAGTGAGCGCGATTCTTCAATAGGCGCTCTCTTCAATAGGCGCACTCTAAAATACGAAGCGGCTTTATCGCGTTGCTCTCGTGCTTCTTTGAAGCTGCTTTCAAGAAACGTTTGCGACTCGTTTTACCATCCTGGGTTTTCAGCCACTGACGTTTTTAGAGGTGTTTCATCCCTTGTCACTTCATCGGATGGCACTTCGTCCGCTAGCACTTCATCTGATTGCCCATCAATCGAGAACGCTGCATCTGACTCAGGAGCAGGTTCGTCCGGGTGCATTTCTAATGCCGTCGGTGTAGTACGCACCATAGGAACAAAATGAGCACTTTCCTCGACGGGCTCCGGCAGCACTTGTCGCTGACGCAACAGCATCAGGCAGACACCGGCTAACACCAGCTGCACCACCGCCAGATAGACCGGCCAGGCAGACGGCCCTCCCAATGCCATCAGTTGACCACTCAGTGCTGGCCCCACCGACGCGCCAAGCCCGTGCACCAGAAGGATGGCACTCCCACCGGCCAGGACATCATCGCTACTGAGGTGATCAATCAAATGTGCGACCGCTAATGGGTACACAGTAAAGGCTAAACCGCCATAGAGGGCGATGGCGGCACAGATCCAGCGAACATCTCCAGAACCATCGGTGCCAACAACCAACATACTCGCAGGAATCAACAACAATGCACTCACGACAGCACAAGCCGCCACCACCATGAGCACCTTGCGACGATCCAGACGATCCGATAGCCGACCAATGGGATACTGCAGACACGCGCCACCGAGAATGCCAAAGGTCATAAAGCTGGCGACGCCTGCACTGTCCAACTCGATCCGCGAAGCGTACACCGCCGACATCCCCCAAAACGCGCCCATGGCCAGTCCTGAGCACAGGGCGGCGAGTACCGCCACCGGAGCCACTTGCCATAAACGAGACAGTTTCAGCCGCTCCACCGCCTGAACGGGAGGCGGCCCAAAGCGAGTCCAGGTCACCGGCACCAACGACAGCGTTACCAGCATGGCCGCGACGCCGAATAACAGATAACTGGTGGCCGGTGCCAGTTGCAGAAACTGCTGCGCCACTGATAAGGCAACGAGATTCACGATCATGTAGATCGCAAACACTTGCCCACGATACTGGCCCGGCGTCTGCGCATTCAGCCAGCTTTCAATCACGGTATACAGGGTCACCAGAGCCATACCGGTCAGTACCCGCAATGCCCCCCAGACCCACGGCGAATCAAAGACCTCATGTAACATTACAGACACGGAGCCCAACGCTGCCCACATGGCAAAGGCCCGAATATGCCCAACGCGCCGGATAACGGGCAACGCGGTGTAGGTTCCCAGTAAAAAGCCCACAAAGTAGCCCGACATAATCAACCCCATGACAGGATCGGAAAATCCCATGCTACTGCCACGGACCGCCAGCAAGGTGTTTAATAAACCACTGCCCAACAACAATAACGACACACCGGCAAAGAGCGAAAATACCGGCCGAACTACCATCAACATGCAACAATCTTCCTCATCATCTCAGGGCCTATAAGAAACAGCATAGCGCGCTCATACCGCCTGCCCAACGTCTTTGACCAACCTGTCGGATTTGCCGGAAAAGCCCGGCAA
>JAYYHP010000183.1:0-9372 GCA_036148335.1 Pseudomonadota bacterium | reverse complement strand
CTTCGAGACGGAAACTAAGATCGCCACCCGATGCCGCCAACCGCTCAATATGCCCTCCCAGACGGGCAAGAGGTCGGGTAATCGAGACACTGACCAACAATGAAGACACCAGACTGATGCTAACAGTGGCAATGAATACCGCCAGCAGCACCCAGATACCTGAACTCAAACCACTTAGCGTATCCATCAAAGAAGATTTCGACAGCTGATCAATGTTCTGCATCAGTTGCGTATGCTGCTGTACTACAACGGATCGGGTCGTCTGCGCTTGAGACATGGCGGACAGATAATTATCCAGCATCCCCTTCAGCTTTAAGTTCGCTGCCAGACCGGCTTCGGCCTTTTCTAAGAACGGCGTATCTTTTAACAACTCGATGTCCTGACGGGTATTGGCAATCGTCGCGTCAAGCAGCGCCATGGCTTCCTCGGCGGACTTATCGCCTCGCGCCAACGACAGGAACATATCCTCAATCGCGTAGTTGTTGGTGGTGTTTTTTAATGCGCCCGGAATCACTGAGCGCTCAATCGTACTGACGAAATAACGCTCCGTATCGTCTGTCAGACGTTCACTAAGAGAAATAATGTAGGCGTTGGAAAGTTCACGAGATGACGCGGTCAGCGTTCGAACCTCGCCGAGGATCTGCGCCTGTGAAGCCTGCGCCAAAGAGAATTGCTCGATTGAAGTGCGCAGTGAACTTAGCGTTTGCTGTAATTCGGAGGCTTCTGTTGCTGTCAGGCTCGCCTCTACGTTATTCATGTCCTGCTCAAGCACCGTCCAGGATACATCACCCGCGAGGAAGGATTCGATATCCGCCCCAAGGTGAAAAAGCTCCGACATCACTTCACTGAAGTGCTCAGCGTTGTGCTTTGAGTCAGTCAGCGACTGCTGTCCCATCAACAAAATGCCAGTCATCACCGCCACTAACACCCCCTGCACAATGACAGGCACCATGAGTTTGTGACGAATAGACAGACCTGACGCAGAAAAAGGCATAATGGGCTCCGAAATACAGACAGCCGACAACGCGGCGGGTATGACTAAAGCCTAGCTAAGATTCTGGGTTCCGGTAGGGTCAGTGAATTTGTTTTGGCTTGCGGCCTAACTGGTTGCGACCAATGGGGACTTCAATGCGATTGCTGCCCTGTCGGACCGGCTGACCAATCATCTCATCGTAAGGACTTTCATGGCGCATCACGACCTGAGTGATATTGAAGGTCTCAAACATGGATTCCAGCTCGAGCACGCTGTTCGCACGAATCGCCCGCCCTTTCTTGTCCATGACAATCTTCTCTTCCCCGTCAATCAACACGCTGACCTGATACAGCGCCTGTTCGAGTGAATGAACGATGACTTTTTCTATCACGGGCAATTTCTTCAGATCGCTGTAGGAGATCATGGTCGTAATCCTTTGCAATAGTTGTACAACAAGATAAACAGTATTTGTACAGATATGCAAACTATTAGTCGCCCTGCCGGGTGCGTTTGATAAATCGTGCGTCGCAATCCTCACTAACTAAGCTGAAAATACTGTAGTGCTTCGCCTCATAGCGGACGTAACTGGCGACTTCTTTATGGCGGCTTGGATGATGACGCTTCAAGACTTTGGCAGGGTAAAAGATCTCGCCCTTTTGACGAAAATAGCCAAGCGCAAGATCATCAGAGGCGGCTTTTGCATCCCGGTCGGGACAATCGGGCAGCGCGACGGCTATTTGCGGCATCGCGAGTAAGGTCATCGCGAGCAGGGTCATCGCGAGCAAAGTCGCCGCAACAAAGGCATATTTCTTGGGGGCTAAAAACAAAAAAGGCTTCATAACTTGAAGCCTAGTAGAAAACCGGCGCGATGCTGTGCATCGTCGCCGGGATCAAACGAGCGCGTGTCCCTGCATCAAATAGCGTTCATTCAACAGTTCGCGCACCGAGCCATCACTGGCACCTTGTATCTAACTAGTGTCTTACTCGTCACCACCAAATACGCCAAGCAGAACCAGCAGGTTGGCGAACAGGTTGTAGATAGACACGTACAGGCTCACGGTCGCCAGCACGTAGTTGGTCTGACCGCCACGCACAATGCTGTTGGTCTCGTAGCTGATCAAGGCAGCGCTCAGTGGAATCACGATGGCAGAAATCGCCAGAGACAAGGCTGGGATGTTAAACAGGTAACCTACGACGCCACCAATGATGGCCACGATGAAACCAGCAAACAGCATCTTGCCCCAACCCGACAGGTCGCGCTTAGTCGACAAGCCAAAGGCCGACATCACCAGGAAAGTAACGCCAGTACCACCCAAGGCTAACGCGATGGTTGCGCCGCCGCTTTGCATGCCTGCGACCATATTCAGCAGTGGGCCAAGAGTGAAGCCCATGAAACCGGTGAATACGAACGTCAAAGCAATGCCTACACCGCTGTTTGCCGTTTTATGGATGGCAAACATAAGGCCGATAGCAACTACTAAGGTCAGCAGACCGAAGGACGGTGCGTTGACCGCCATCGAAATACCCGCGGTGACGGCACTGAATACCAGTGTCATGGCCAGCAGAGCGTAGGTATTACGCAGTACTTTTTGGGAATCCGTGCTGATCGGTGCTGCCGTCGTGTGCTGCTGGGCAGCAACGCTCTGGGCGACCGGAGCCGGTTTGTCGTTGTTCAGATAATCGGGACGTTGCATAAGATCACTCCTTTTTTGATGGTTTCCATTGTAGAAGCCTGTTACCAACAATAATATTCGAATTATCTTTCAGTTTCACATCGGTTTTTACGAATCCATGCGCCGACTCAACTATAAGCATCTGCAGTATTTCCACGCCGTCGCACAATGCGGCAGCATTCAAGGGGCCGCAGAACGCTTGAGAGTGACTCCTCAGACGATCAGCGGACAGATAAAATTATTGGAAGATGACATTGGCGATGCCCTGTTTGTACGCGAAGGACGCCATCTGGTGTTAACGGAAGCCGGCACCCTGGCCCGGGATTACTGCGACGACATCTTTCGTTTGGGCGACGAACTGCAAGACAATTTAAAACAAGGCCTGGCCACTCGCCCGCAAACCTTACGGGTGGGTATCGTGGATGCCCTGCCAAAATCCATTGCCCACCAACTTCTCGCCCCACTACTGAGTACCCATGGCCCCATGCGCCTGATCTGTCGTGAGGAACAGATGAGTACCTTACTAGGTGAACTTGCAGTACATCGCCTCGATCTTGTCCTGGCAGATAGCCCCATCCCTGTGGGAATCAACATTCGCTGTGTCAGTCAGCCATTGGGCGCCAGCGCCCTTGGCTGCTTTGCCACGGAGTCACTGATGTCGCAATTCTCAGGGCCCTTCCCACAGTGTTTACAGGGAGCCCCTTTACTCATCCCGACCGATACCTCGTCGTCACTGCGTACTAACTTGCTTAACTGGCTGTCACGTCAGGGCATTGAGCCAACCATCGCCGGTGAGTTTGATGATTCCGCCCTGCTCAAGGCGTTTGGCAGCGAAGGCCATGGGTTTTTCTTTGCCCCTGAAGTCATTACACAGGAAGTGTGTCAGCGTTATCGCGTCGTGCAGGCAGGCACCATCAGTGAGTTAGAACAAACGTTTTATGCCATCAGCGCGGAACGCAAAGTCATGCACTCGGCGGTTCGCACGCTCACAGACCCGAGCCAAACGCCGGAAATTTTCAATAAAAAAGGCAGCCATTAGGCTGCCTCTCTCTCTAGGTGCATGCTAAAAGTGCACGCTAAGTGAATGCTCAACGCTTATTCAACAGGGTTAGTACACTCACTGCGTGACGGATCAAACTTACAACGAATCTTACGCTGCAAACGCAGCATGGCAGCGTCGTAGTGCCCCTGATCGCGCATGGCCAGGCGCACCTTCTGTGACATGGACTGTAATTTCTGCACGTCCTCTGGCTTATCGTCCATCCAGAACTGACTCGGAATCAGCGCCAGTTCGTTATCAACACGACGAGCGTAGTTATCAAATTTGAACAGGAAATCTTCGCGCAGAATCTGCGCCAGACCGCGTGGAAACTTTTCAGATCGACCAATCAACTGAATCGTTGACTGCGCCACTTCAGTTTTCATGATGCCGACGTCTGTACTGATCTGACCGCTACCCATCACTAAGTAAGCAATGATGGGCGAGATCATGCCGTCCACCTTGCCGTCAGCGTAATTCTGTACGTTGGACATCATATCGCCCTCAACGGCCTTGCCCTTGTAAGCTTTCGCCAGGGCCGCCATGGCTGGGTCCATGCTTTCAGTGGCGATGGCACGGCCTTTAAAGCTGTCCAGCGAGCGCAACGCTTGGCGGTCGGTAGTAAAACGATACGAGGAGCCCATGGTGGCGACACCGAGAACAGTGAAGTTCTCATCCGCCAGACGTGGCGCCATGCGCGGATTTGCCATGACCTGCATCAAGAGTTGCACCTGACGACGGTCCAACAGGCCGCCCACAGATTCAATGGTGCCAGCGAAGCGGTTGAACTCCATGGCGGCAGAACCACGAATCACGGCAGCGTCGCAACGCTCATCCGTGCGCAACGCTTCAACCAGTTCTTTTTCGTCTTGAAAGGTAATAACGCTCAGATCCATGCCGTAGTGCAGGGAGCGTAATTTCTGATCTTCTACCGTGGAGGAAATAGGACCAGCTTTGCCCAGCGGATCCCATACACAGAAGGTGCGTTTAATACGACCGCCGACCATCTCGTCAGCCTGCATTTTTTTCAGGGCACGAATACGCTTCTCGAGAGGGAGATTTGGGTTCATCACCGTGGCTTCGAGTTTTGCCGCCCGGCGAGCTTCCATATCGGTGTTTGCACTGGCTGAGAAAACCGGTACAAGAAACAAAAGGCCAAACAGCGTGGCAATCAGAGTTTTGGCGTTCATTCTGCTTCCTTCGTTATTCTTTTAGTTATTTGCCAGCCTGCGATGACCACGTCAGGTTCCCCGCCTGAACATGCACATGATGACAAGATGCGGCAGCATACCGCGTTCGTTATTGTTATAAAGACCTGTTTCAACAAATGTCCCACATTGCCACATCCGATGCATCCTCGAGTCCCGATATGCTCCATTGATGCCACTTTGCGGGCCACCCTCCCATGGTGTTGCCACAAGGTCCTGTCATGACATTGATACCATTGTCATGGCGCAAATTGCAACAATTGACGAATGAGTGGCGTGCTGCGATACAGCATTCTGTTTTAAACAGACGTATGACAGAAAAAGGCCCCGAGGGGCCCTTTTGCTATCACGTTCGCCGCACCGTTACGGCGTATCGTCTTCTTCTTCCAGCTCAGGTGGAAGCAGATCTTCGCGCGAGATGTTGAATGCCAACAGCAGGTTTGCCGCAATGTAGATCGACGAGTAGGTACCTACCGCAACACCAATACTCAAGGCCAACGCAAAGTTGTGGATGATGTCACCGCCAAAGAACAACAACGCCATCAGTACCAGGAAGGTCGTCAAGGACGTCATCAAGGTACGACCCAGTGTCTGGCTCAAGGACTCGTTGATAATCTCAATCGCAGAACCAATACGCATGGTGCGGAAGTTCTCACGAATGCGGTCGGAGACAACGATGGTATCGTTCAGTGAGTAACCAATGACCGCCAGCAGCGCCGCCAGTACATTAAGATCAAATTCCCACTGAAACAGCGCAAACAGGCCGATGATAATGACAACGTCGTGGAATAACGCCAGCACGGCACCGAGTGAGAACTTCCACTGGAAGCTGAAGGCCACGTAGGCCATCACTACGAACAGCGCCACCAGCATGGCAATGCCGCCCTGGTCGCGCAGCTCTTCACCGACGCTGGCACCCACAAACTCACTGCGCAGCAGAGTCAGTTCATCGGTGCCCTTTTCTTTCAACAAGCCCAGCACTTCATTGCCCAGGTCATCGCGGAAGGATTCGGACATCCGCACCAGCACGTCGGTCTCAGAACCAAAGTTCTGCACGACAACGTCGCGGTAACCCGCCCCGTCAAGGACCGACTTCACCTCTTCCAGTGATGGAGGAGTTTCGTACTGAACTTCCAGCAGCGTGCCGCCGGTAAAATCGAGTCCAAAGTTCAGGCCGCGCATGAACAGAGCCACAATCGCAATGATGATGGCGGCACCTGATAACGCCGTCGACAGATGACGGAAACGCATAAAATTCACAGTGTTCATGCTTTTCCTCCGATAGACAGGCGCTCAACGCGACGTCCACCATAAATCACATTGGTCATAGCGCGGGTTACCATTACAGCGGTAAACATTGAGGTCAGGATGCCGAAGGACAGCGTCACGGCAAAGCCTTTGACAGGGCCTGTACCAATGGCAAACAGAATCACGGCAACGATTAAGGTCGTCAGGTTGGCATCAAAGATGGTCTGGAACGCCCGATCGTAGCCCTCATGGATGGCCTGCTGTGGCGAGCGACCATTCTTCAGCTCCTCGCGTATCCGCGAGAAAATGAGCACGTTCGCATCCACGGCCATACCCACCGTCAGAACGATACCGGCAATCCCCGGCAGCGTCAGAGTGGCGCCAATAATCGACATCAGTGCAATCAGGAGAATGAGGTTGATGGCCAGTGCAACGTTCGCCAACAGGCCAAACACGCGATAGAAAACGGCCATCGCGATCAGTACCAGCAACAGACCCACCGCCACTGACTGAGCCCCCATGCGGATGTTCTCAGCCCCCAGGCTTGGACCCACAGTCCGTTCCTCAACGAAGTCCATCGGCGCTGCCAGCGCACCCGCACGTAACAGCAGGGCCAGCTCCGTTGCTTCTGCCGATTCAAGACCGGTGATACGGAAGCTACTGGACAGAACGCTCTGAATCGTCGCCAGAGAAATAATGGACTTTTCTACGACCTGAACAGTGCGTGGCGTTTCGACACCATCCACCATTTCGTAGGTTGTTTTCGGCTTACGCTCAACGAACAGCACGGCCATACGGCGCTGTACGGCTTTCTTCGTTACCTGCTCCATCATGGCACCGCCTTTGGAGTCGAGGCTGATGTTTACCTGAGGGAAGCTGTTCTCGTCGAAGCCCGCCGATGCGTTGGTTACGCTATCACCAGTCGTGATGACTTTCTTTTCCAGACGCGCGGTACGGCCATCGTTGTTGCGGAAGGTGTACTCTTCAGTGGAGAAACGGCTGGCACCAGAATCTGCCTCCAGACGAAACTCGAGGTTAGCCGCCTTACCCAGAATCTTCTTCGCTTCTGCCGTGTCCTGTACGCCCGGCAGCTCAACCACAATTCGGTTACGGCCCTGACGCTGAACCAGTGGCTCAGCAACACCCAGTTCATTGACTCGGTTACGCAGGGTCAGCAGGTTCTGTTTTACCGCGTAGTCTTCAAACTCGGCGATTTTCTGTGGTGTCACCGTCAACAGCAGGTCGAAGTACTCGCCATCCTCTTCTTCCTGAACCACAAACTCACCAGGGTAAGTACGGTTCACAAACGCACGCGCATCGCTGCGCAGGGCGTCTTCGCGGAAGCTCAAGCGCAGTTGTTGACCTTCAGCGATGATACGGCGGTATTTGATTTTTTCCTGACGCAGGTTGTTGCGAAGGTCTTCACGATAGTTACCAATGCGACCGGCAACGTAATCTTCCATATCGACTTCCATCAGGAAGTGCACACCACCGCTCAGGTCCAGACCCAGTGTCATCGGGCCTGCCCCCCAGTTCGACATCCACTCTGGTGTGGTCGGGGCCAGGTTGAGTGCCACAACAAAATCATCACCCAACTGTCGTTGAATGGCAGCCTTAGCCGAGAGTTGATCGTCAGTGGCGGTCAAGCGGAACAAGGCAGTACCGCCCTTGACCGTTTCACCAAAGAATTCTATATCGCTGCCATTCAGGGCATCACGAACACGATTCAACGTGTCTTCAGACATTTCAGCACCAGCACGGGATGGCGTGACCTGAACCGCAGGGTCAGGCGGGTACAGGTTTGGAGCGGCATAAAATAACGCTAGACCGATAACTACAAGTATCAGTAGGTTTTTCCAGAGGGGGTATTTATTGAGCATACAACTGCCCTATTCCTTCAGCATGAAAAACGGCCTCCGAAGAGACCGTTTGAATCGGTAAGATCAGGCTTTTACTTCTTTGATCGTGCCTTTTGGCAGAACCGCAGTCACAGCAACTTTCTGCACAGGGAACTGAACGCCGTCAGCGACTTCGATCACGGCAAATTCGTCGGTCACTTTAACGACTTTACCCAACATGCCACCAGCAGTGACAACTTCGTCGTTCTTAGCCAGCGAAGACATGAGGTTTTTGTGCTCTTTCTGACGCTTTGACTGCGGACGCCACAGCATGAAATAGAAGATGGCCGCAAAGCCCAGCAGGTAAAGCCAACCGATGGCGCCATCCATCGGCGCCGCTGCGCCTCCTTCAGCCAGAGCTACGGTAGGTGCAACTGCAAATAACGCCAGTAACGCTTTCATCGGTGTCTTTCTCCCCAAGTGCAGGCAGTGCCTGTCAAACAATTACGATCGAGTAAATTCTGTATCAATCCAGCGGTGGAACTTCGAGCCCACGTCGGGCATAGAAGTCTTCCACGAAGGCGGCAAATGTACCTTCTTCCAGTGCCGCGCGCAAACCAGCCATCAGTGTCTGGTAGTAATGCAGGTTGTGAATGGTATTCAGGGTTGCTCCCAGAATTTCACCGCATTTGTGCAGGTGGTGCAGGTAAGCACGGCTGTAGTTCTTACAGGTGTAGCAGTCGCATTCACTGTCGAGTGGGCCAGTATCCGTGCGATTGGCGGCGTTCTTCAGTTTGACCACACCGTTGTGCGTAAACAGATGACCGTTGCGCGCATTACGGGTAGGCATCACACAATCGAACATATCAATGCCACGACGCACGCCTTCTACCAGGTCTTCAGGCTTACCGACGCCCATCAGGTAACGCGCCTTGTCTTTCGGCATTTGCGGCGCGGTATGACGCAGAACCCGCATCATGTCTTCCTTGGGCTCACCGACACTCAGACCACCCACGGCATAGCCATCGAATTCGATGTCCAGCAAGCCCGCCAGTGATTCGTCGCGAAGGTCTTCGTACATGCCTCCCTGAATAATGCCAAACAGAGCCGCTGGGTTATCACCGTGCGCCTGTTTCGAGCGATCCGCCCAGCGCAGTGACAGGCGCATGGAGTCGGCGGCTTCCTGATGCGTCGCTGGATGCGGCGTACATTCGTCAAAAATCATGACCACATCAGAGCCGAGATCGCGCTGAACTTCCATGGAGCTCTCTGGCGTCATCAGCACCTTGTCGCCATTAATCGGCGAGGCAAAGGTCACGCCTTCTTCGGTGATCTTGCGCTTATCGCCAAGGCTGAATACCTGAAAACCGCCAGAATCCGTGAGGATAGGTTT
>JAYYHP010000182.1:0-7816 GCA_036148335.1 Pseudomonadota bacterium | reverse complement strand
TGGATTCGGCCGTCGCCCTGTTTGAGTCGCAGTTCCTGTCGTTGCGTGATTACGCCCCGACCGATGCGATCAACAAGCAACTGGATGCGGTTGAAGCCCTGTGGCTACCACATCGGGAGGCCATTCTGGCAGCGCCCAACCGTGATGATGCTATTCCCCTGATGCAGGAAAACCTGTCCCTACTGAAAGCCTGCGACGATGTGGTAAAAGCCATCGAAGCTCATTCCGGCATCGCCAGCGGCTATTTGGTGAATATCTCTGGGCGCCAACGCATGTTGTCGCAGAAAATTGCCAAAGCCTATCTGGCCATCTATTGGCGCGTTGAAGACCCTCGTCTGGAAGAGGAATTCAACGCAGCAATCAACCTGTTTGAAGGCGCACTGGAAGAGCTTGAGGCGGCCGACGACAATACCGTGGCGCTGGAAGTTGCTCTCAATCGCGTACGCAATCAATGGCGCTTTTCACAGTCGGGATTCAAGCTCGGGTCAGATGGCCGCTACGTTCCCACCGTGATTTCGGTGACCACCGAATCCATTCTGAAAAAGATGGATGACATCACTGGCCAATACGCTGCTGTCATGCAACGACAACAAATGGTCGCAAGCGGAGAATAGTCACTGCTTACAGGCCATTTGGCCCACAGGTGCGCACGGACAATGTGGCGCACCTCTCATTTTTTGCCATTTCCCGGTGCTATTCTCCTCGTCTACCAGATCTCACCCTGGTGAATTCTGACTACGGCCAGACAACAAGAACAGAGGATACGCACCCATGCGCCCCGTCACTCGCGAAGACTACCCCGTAGACAGCCTGCACCGGATTGTCTCCGGCGTAACCTTTTTCAAAGAGCTGCTGAAAAACAACCCAGAACAATTTGAACTCCTGATGAGCATGACACGTTTTGTCACGGCCGAACCGGGAGAAGTCATCCTGCACAAAGGCGACGGCGCCAATGTGTTGTATTTCCTGCTACGTGGTCAGCTTGAAGTCATGGCCGACGACAAAGCAGAAACCGCGCTCAGCACCATTAACCCCGGCGAACCGTTTGGCGTGATGGCCATGGTATTGAATTCCAAACGCTCGGCGTCCATCCGCGTTGCCAACCGTCAGGTACTGATGGCAGGCATCGAATTTGAGCAATTCTGCGACACCGATGCCGGTAGCGTGTTCTCACTGGATACCCGCGTGACCTTCTATCGCATGCTTAACAGCAACATTCGTTGGGCCATTGAGCGCAACAAAATGGAATCACCGAGCCATGAGCTGGTACCGCGACTGCGCTCGCTGCCGATTTACTTTGGTGAAAAAGGTACTCCGGCGGAACTGGATGCCCAGATGGAGCTGGCACACCTGCAAGCTGAACTTTTACGTGACTGGAATCAATCTCGCGTTTAATAGATTTCACTTTTGCTCAGCCGTGACCGGCTGAGCCTTTTTCTTTCCGGTAGGCAGGCGTAGACTACGCCGCAATTCAGTCTACGGATCGTCACCATGCCCGAAATCATGTATTGGGTGCTGATCGCACTCGCCCTGATCGCCTTACTCGGCATCGTTTTCGAAGAAGTCATCCACATCAACAAAGCTCAGTCAGTGCTATTTTTTGGCGCTATCTCCTGGGTCATTCTTTTTGCTACTACGCACGGCACACCAGAGCATGAACACGTCAAACTCGGGCTCAGTGAGAACATCGGCGAAATCGCCAGTTTGTGGTTATTTTTAACCGCCGCCATGACCTTTGTTGCTTACCTGAATAAAAAGGGGCTGATTGAAACGGCGATTTTCCGGGTATTGCCCGATCGTATCAGTGAACGCAAGCTGCTGTTTCTGACCGGCTTATTCGCCATTATTTTCTCATCGCTGGCCGACAACATTACCGCCACGCTGGTCTCTGTGGCGTTGATTTTATCGCTACGGATGAACACCCAGAAAACCCTGCGATTCGCTGCCGTCACGGTCTTTGCCGTGAACTCAGGCGGGGTGGCCATGATCACCGGCGACGTCACCACCCTGATGATCTTTCTGGCGGGCAAAGCCGACATTACCAGCCTCCTGTTACTCTCTGGCCCGGCCGTTCTCGCCGTCTGCGTACTGATTCTGATGCTGTGTCTGCCGTTAACAGAAGAGGTAGAAATCGTAAAAACCCGTCATCCATTAGCACGGGTGGATCTGGTCATTGCTGGGGTATTCTTACTGACGATCCTGACGACCATTGGGTTTAATGTCGCCTACTCCATTCCCCCTGTGCTCACCTTCCTGACCGGGCTGTCGATCATGTTTCTGGTGGCTAGGTTTATGGGCGAAGACACAGAGAACGATCCCATCATGGACTACATTCGCCGTATCGAATTCGACACCCTGATGTTCTTCCTCGGCATCTTGCTCGTCGTCGGTGCACTGAAAGAAATTCATGCACTGGAAAGCTTTGTCGGCATCTATGAAATCTTGCCCGCCTGGCAGGCCAATTACCTGATGGGGCTGTTTTCGGCGGTGGTGGATAACGTTCCGCTGACGGCGGCGCTGTTGAAATCGGACGTGGTGATGAATCCAGCAGAATGGCTGGCGCTAACGTACGCAGTCGGCGTGGGTGGCTCACTCCTGATTATTGGCTCGGCCGCCGGTATTGTTGCCATGAGCAAAATTGAGGCTCTGACCTTTGGCACCTACCTGAAATACATTGTTGCCTTGCTGCTGGCTTACACCGCGGGTTATGCGTTAACCCTCGGTCTTGGCCAGCTGATTTATAGCTAAACTCCCATAGCTAAACTCAAATAACTAACCCCAAAATGGCGGTGCGCTAACGATTCTGTTCGTAGCGCATCGCGATGGACGACAAAGCGCCTTCGTGCGAATCAATCCACTCCCGCATCTCCGGGGGTGCTTTCTCCAGGCCGGTCCACTTCAATCCATAGCCATTCGGTTGAAATAACGGTGCAAACAAGGCGCACGCCGCTAAATCCGCCCGACTGAACTGGTTACCCACCAGATAACGGGTATTGGCATAAATTTGTCGCAGCTCACTCAGAATCTTATCCATATCATCCATGGCACGGTGCGCACTGGCTTCGTTAATGTCCATCCAGCCACGCATGGTGTTGGCGAGCTTTCGATACCCGGCATAAAACATCACCCGAATCATCGGATTCTGTTTCGCGGTCAGTAAGGGAACGATCACCGACGGGTAACGCAGCATGTAGTGGTAAACAAACGTACGGACTGCAGGACCTGTCACTTCATCCAGCCGTTGTTCCCATTGGCGCGCGGTGGCCGCCATTAATGGATCGGACGGGGTCAGTGCATGGTCTGGGTAGGTCTGGTCCAGATAATCGATGATGTTGGCACTGCCTTGAATCAGCTCACCGCCGTCTTCGAGTACAGGGACACTGGAGCGCTTGGCCATAGACAGCACCTTACGCACGTGGGGACCAGGCAACAGATTCACTTTCTGGTAGGGCAGGCGCTTGTAATCAAGCGCCCAGCGCACTTTCTCACAGTAATGTGAAATCGGAAACTGGTAGAGTTTTCGAGCCATCGGGCCTCCTTAGCGGGACCCGGAATGCCTCCGAATCTCCGCATGCAATGCCTGCCAGCATGCTTGCAGGCGGGCGGTGTCTTCCGGGCTCTCCGCCTGGAAGATATCGTCAGGAGCGATCACCTTACCTTTGGCCACGCAGGCTTCTTTTACTAGCCCAGTCGCAACCAAAGTGTCACCAACGTAAAAGTCGTGACGGAATACCACGTACTTGTGATCCCAGCCCAAAAGCTCAGTCTGTAACGTCAGCCGCGAGAATAAACCCACGGGGCGAAGATAGACCATCTCCTGTGCGGCAATCAGCGGTATGCCCGGCGATCGTTTGAGCTGGTGACGAATTCGACGCCAATGCTGAAAGCGCCCCAACTCCATAAAACTCAAAAAGCGAAAATTAGGCAGATGCGTGCGCCACCCCATGTCATGGAGCCACACCCGGTATGTCTGCCGACCCGGGTCAAACATGTCCTGGCGAGCGGATATATTGCTCAGCCAGCACCAGAAAAATCGAAATAACAAATTCATACAACAGTCTCAGATAACGAATCAGGGCAGATAAAACTGCAATTCAACTTCTGCGCCTTTGATCGTATCTTCTACGGATAACTCACGCGCAGCTTCGGATTCGTCCCAGTGTATTTTGCCCGACACATTCATGCTCGGGTCTGATTGAATACGCTGAAAAACATCGGGCAATACACCGTAATCGTGCATTCGCTTACCTGTTTTCTCCCAGTTCATGGATGGCAGAGTCAGGTTCAGAGGTTGCCTGCTGTTATTGTTATTTTCTTCCAGCTCATGCAGCGGATCGTAATCTAACGCTACCTCACCGGAGTCTGTCACATCGGCGCTTTCATCAGTCTCGATGGCGCTTTCTGTGTCAGTGGTATTAGTGTGCAACAACTCAATAGCGTCAGTCTGCGAGCCAGCGCTCATTTCTGTGTCATCAGAGTCAGCAATGCCAGTACTGCTAGCAGTTACATTCAAATCCGTCTCATCAGACGACAGCTCTTCAGAGAATGATGTTTCAGGTGATGTCACTTCAGACACGGGAAATCCCGTCTCGGACGCTGCTATTTCAGATGAAGCTATTTCAGAGTCTGCAGACACAGACGTTGCAGATAGAGGTGTTTCAGATGCAGACGTTTCAGATACAGGCGTCTCAGTCGAACGATCTTCCTGCTCATAAACTGAGGGCATATCAGTATTCTCAGTCTGATCGGTCGGCGTATTTTGTTCGGTGCAGGCGCTGAGCAGCAATACCAATCCGGCGGCCAACGCGCGATGTAACAATGGAATCATAAACCCACATGGTGAAAAACAGTGTTCCAGGCGCGCAGTCTATCACTCGGGCGCAGTTCGCCCAATGGCGCTGGGCACCCATTTGAGACGCATTGGGTCGTTTGGTTCACCCACCTTGACGCTGCTTTGCAGATGCCCGAGCGGCCATTGCGCCCCCTCCTCACCGACCCAGATGGGCCAGTGAGGCCGCAACCAGGGTGGAACACCATGGGTCTGAAACCAGGACTTAAAGCGCTGACTTTGCCGCCCCGGTAGTCTGGCCACACGGTCACTTACAGAATCCGCCGGAATAAGTCGCCCAGAACAAAAAGCAGAGGCGACCACGTCCTCATGCGCCGTGATCACGCCAGCACCCCATGCCTGCACAACATGATCTCCCGCCCCACCCTTGTGGATATCGACCATCGCCGTCGTTTGCTCATGCCAAGCGTAAATAAAGTGCTGATGACGCTGTAGTGTCCAGTTGCTCGGTGCTTTGATCGACTCTGCGCCCGGTTCTATGTTTAATGGCCCCACCTGCTCTCCTGTCAGAGTGCCTTTGGATGCGCCTTTCAGAATCATGGCCGGTTGGCGATCGCCCTGCGCCGACAGTACTTGCTGCAACCAGTGACGCACGGATTCGCCCTGTGGAAAGGCCAGGCCATTCACCTCAAAAAAATGACGGATCAGGTGCCAGTGCGCCTGCTCCGGTTGAGCCTGCAAGACAGCCAACGATAAACGATACGGCGCCGTCCCCGGCCAGGGGCTGGCATCCATGGCCTCGGCTTTAATCGGTGCCAACAGGGTGTGCAGTAACTCAGCATCGTCACGCAGACGCTGGGTCGTGCTGGTCAGCCGCGTTACGACGTTTGGCATACGCGAGTTTAATAATGGCAGCACCTGCCGCCGCCACCAGTTACGCTCATAGCGGGTGTCGGCATTGGACTCGTCATCGACGTAATCAAGATCGGCGATCTGTCCTGCCACCTCGGCTAACTGCGCACGCTCAAATGCCAACCAGGGGCGGACCACCTGACGGGATTCGGATCTGGCCGCCGTTAGTGGTCGGCGAGCGGCCATACCCTGCAAGCCGGTTAAGCCAGAGCCACGAAAGACGCGTAAGAAAAAGGTTTCTGCCTGATCATCGGCATGATGGGCGAGCCAGAGGTCAGCGTGATCCGGTACATGCTCAGCAAACGCTTGAAAACGGGCATCGCGGGCACCGCCTTCGATGCCCTGCTCTGAGGTGTTAACACTCACCCGAGCTACCTGCAGCGGAATCCCTAAGCGCTCACACAGGTGCTCACAATGCGCCTGCCAGTCGTCGGCCGACGCCGACAAACCATGATGCACGTGCAGGGCCTGAATACGACCAGGGAACGTTGGCGCCAGATAACGCGCCGCCAGCGTCAGTAGCAGTACTGAATCCAGTCCACCACTGAGGCCAATGACGATGTCGCGTGGCGTCGTGGAGGTTTGCTGCTCATCCTGGCCCTCAACCGGCCTCTCACCCAGGCTTTCAACCTGGCTTTGGGCCGCTTTTTCCAACGCCGTGACGAGCGCGGCTGTTACGCGACCTTGCAGTACCTCAGCCGAACTGCAATTCGACGGCGTCTTCTCCGAAGGCATAGCGCAGCTCCTGCAGTTGCTCATCGGTGGGGTTGATGCGCCAGACATCGTCCAGTTGAATGTCGCAGCTGGCCAGTTCATTGCGGTAATCGAGCACCACCGCACAGCCGTTTTCCAGCGGCTGCAGTAACTCGGTCAGGCGTTTGCAGAAATGCTCATCGCCGCCGCTTTGATTCAGGGCCTGTCCGTTAATTTTGACCCGCACACAGCGTGCGTAAGTCAGCCGTGCCTGGCTGATTTCCATCGCCGTACGGCCCGTCGCTTTCAAGCCACCCGAGTAATCGTCATGACTGACCTGTGCCTCAATCACCAGCACTTTGTCTTTGGCAACGACCTCGCGGACTTCCTCATAAACGTCAGAGAAGAGTGCGACTTCCATACGCCCGGAGCGGTCATCCAGGGTAACAAAGCACATATTGTCGCCGCGTTTGTTTTTCATGACCCGCATGTCCACCACCAGACCCGACAGTTTTTGTGGGCTTTTGCCCTCTTGCAGGTGCGATAAACGCGTTGGCACTAACTGGCGTACTTCGTGTTCGTATTCATCGAACGGGTGTCCGGTTACAAACAAGCCGAGGGTGTCTTTTTCGCCTTGTAAGCGCTCTTTCAGGCTCCAGTCACGTAAACGACGGTGACGCTCATAGACATCGCCGGTGACCGCCTCTTCGGCCTCGACTTCACCGAACATGTCAAACATGCCCGCGGCTTCGTTTGCCGCACTCTGGTTGGCGGCTTTGATGGCATCTTCAATGCTGGCCATCAGCACGGAACGCGGTGCGGTGTATTCCAATCGGTCGAAAGCGCCGCAACGAACCAGTGCCTCCAGTACCCGCTTGTTGATTTTTTTCGGGTCAACACGCTGGCAGAAATCGAACAGGTCGCGGAACGGGCCGTCTTTGCGCGCCGCAATAATGGCATCAATCGGGCCTTCACCCACGCCTTTCACCGCGCCCAGACCGTAGACGATGGCGTCGTCATCGTTCACAGTGAAGCCATACTGACTCTGGTTTACATCCGGCAGAATCAGCTCAAGGCCCATTTCGCGGCATTCTTCAATAAATACCACCACCTTGTCGGTGGTCTGCATATCCGAGGTCAGTACCGCCGCCATAAACGGCGCCGGGAAGTGCTGCTTCAGCCACAGCGTCTGATACGACACGACCGCATAGGCCGCCGAGTGCGATTTGTTAAAGCCGTAACCTGCGAATTTTTCTACGAGGTCAAAGATCTTCATCGCCAGATCAGGGTCAACACCGACGGAAATCGCCCCTTCGCGGAAGGTATCCCGCTGCTTGGCCATTTCTTCGGGCTTTTTCTTACCCATGGCACGACGCAGCATGTCTGCGCCGCCCAGCGTGTAGCCCGCCAGGATCTGGGCGA
>JAYYHP010000181.1:0-3132 GCA_036148335.1 Pseudomonadota bacterium | reverse complement strand
AAGGCGCTGTTCAGCTCTCGGGCAAACAGTGTCTGACCATCGCCGTCAAAGGTTGCCTGCCGTACCTTGGCTTGCAGATCAGCCGCCAGTACACCACCCTCGACCACGGCTTGAGACGTCAGCTGTACCTTCGCCTGACTCAACTCGGCGCCAGCAACGCCTAGCGCTACGGGTGCCATGGCCCAGTCCGATACCGCAAGGTTGAGACTGTCACGGCCACGCTGGCCTGTATGATCCAGTGTCAAACGCGCGTCGAGATCACCGATTTTTTGTAGTTGCTCACCCGTGGCGGTAAAGACCGTCGCACGTCCAGTGACTTTCTGCTGGTGAGTAATGTCCTGTCCACGAATCACCAGCGAGCCACCATCGAACGGACCGCTCAAACGCGCTTCACGAATAAGGAAATCCGGCCATGGATTGTCCGTTGGGAAATGCACAAATTCACCCGCAAGGCGGGCCTGCTTTTCTTCCTTAACCTCTGGCGAATCGTCCTCACTACCATCGTCACTCAAGTAAGGCTGAATGCGTTCGTACCAGTACAAGGCTTCGCGTGCCCAGTTTGCGGCGTCGTCACCAAACAGCAGCCCCGTCAGGTTGGAAACACCGGTACCCGACAGCTGGTATTTATCTTTGAGGTAAGTCAGATCCTCGCCCGGGGCGCGCTTGAGTTCCGCCAGACGATCACTCACTTCCTGCTTGCCCGTGGTCACGGCGGCACGCGCCGCCTCGACCGCTTGCTTGTCTTTCTTGAACTGAGCTTTCAGTGCATCCAGACGCGCTTTGCGTTGGCGGAAATCCTCGATGGACTCCAGTCGACCGGAAGTAATCTCTTCAATCTCGGTGCGGTAGCGCGATAATGCCGCCTGATCCGGGACCTCCGCCATCGCCGTTTCCACCGCCTGACTTTGCGCCTCCCAGCTCTCACTTAAGGCCTTTCCAGCGGCCGGCGTCTTCAATGTTTCCCGAGCCAGCACTTCATCTACCGACGGTAAGGCTTCCAACGTTTTCTCTTTAATGCCGGGCTCGTTACTTTCTTCAACCTCGTCACTCACCGGCAGCGCACCACTCGTTGTACGCTCGGTGTGAAACTGTAGATTATCGACCACCAGTTGCTGACTGATCGCTTTACCGACCAGCAGAGGGGCTAATTCAAGATCGGCGGTGGCGGTATCGAACTGCACCAGGTTCTGCATCGGTTGACGGGCATCAGCGACCTGAACATCACGTAAGGTCACACCCAATGGCGATAAGCCAACGTCCACGTCGGCAACGGATACTTCCGCGCCTGCCACTTTGCTGCCGACAAATTCAATGGTAAAGCGAATCGCCATCGGCAGTGCCAACACCACCAAAGCCGCGATCAAACCCACAATAATCAGAAATCCAGCCAAGCCAGACCAGCGAATCCATTTCGTCATATCGTTACTCCGCAAACATGGTGTACAAGGCCCAGAATTTGGAGGCCTTGATGACTTGAACGATTTTCAGACGATTGACCCACGCCAACAGTCGATGGCGATATTGCAGAATCAGCACCCGGGCAATCAAAGTGACAGGAATCAGCGCCACTAAAGCAATGACTAAACCACCCAGCGTGACCGTGTGGTTAAAGGCCAACACCCGCAGCCAGTCCGATTGATAGGCTTCCGTCCAGAGCGCCTGAAAAGATGGCAAGGTCAGCAGCGCTTCCCCTACCGAGGCCGACACAGGATCCAGTACATAACCGAGGGCGGAAAACACCACGACACCCAACAGGAACGCACTTAAATTGATGCGCAGTACACAGGCGATCAACAGCACGATGAGATTAAGCAGGGATAAAAGCGGGGTAAACCCGACGATCATGGAGAGTGCAAAGCCAAAGGCCACTTGGCCCGGCGCAGAATCTGAATTGAGGGCCTTAAATAGCCTGGCGAGCAGGGTCAGCATAGTCCGGTTCCGGAAACGAATCTGACCCCACTATAAAATTGCTGAGGCTATAAATCCAGCTTACCGACCCGGTAATACAATGCGTACGCGGGTGCCACGACCGGCGCGGCTGGCAATCAACAGACGACCGCCATGCGCCTCGACGATGGAGTGCGCGATCGACAAGCCCAGACCGATGCCCTCACCGACCTCGCGGGTTGTATAGAAGGGGTCGAAGACTCGATTTATCTGCTCTTCATCCATGCCACACCCGGTGTCCTGAAAATCGATAATCAGCGTATCTTGTTTGCGCCAGGCGTGTATTCGCAAGCTGCCCTTTTCTGAGCATGCTTTGGCCGCATTATCGATAATGGCGGCAAACACCTTGCGCATCTGCTCAGGTTTTATCGACACCTTGCCGTCTATCTCAAACTGGTAATTGATCTCTAACTTACCTTCCGATGGCGGCGCCACCTGGCTGACGACAATCTCAATGTTGTCGCGGAGATTCACTTCTTCGTCGTCCGATTTATCCAACTCAGAAAAGACTTTGAGACTGCCGACAATATTTTTTACCCGGGACAGGCCCAACAACGAATCTTCTAACAGGGCTTTCATGTCCTGATGCACAAAGGCTATGTCTTCGTCGTTTTCAAATTGCGACAACTCTTCACTTAATGCACCGCGTGCTTCTTCATCGGTGGGGTCGGTCTGCAAGTAGCGATCAAACATTTCCACTAAACGTACGTAAGTGGTGGCGTATTCCTGCATCGTCATCATGTTGGCACTGACCACGCTCATGGGATTATTAATCTCATGGGCAACACCGGCGGCCAGATGCCCAATAGAGGCCATCTTTTCGGTCTGTAACAATTGAGCCTGCGTAGACCGCAACGAGGCGGCCATGGCATTAAACTGTCGCGCCAGTTTTCCTAATTCGTCGTGCCGGGCAATATCCACCCGCACATCGCGCTGCCCTTTTGAGATCATTTCAATGCTTTGCGATAGCTGGGACACGGGCGCCGTTAAATTCAGTGCTACATGACGCGATATCAGTACCGTCAGTACCAGAATAATTAAGGTGACGATGACACCGCTGTACCGCAGTTCGGTCACCGCCGCCAGCGCCCCCGCCTTATCCCGCCGCACAACAATGATCGAATCCAGAGCCGGCAATGCACGGACACTGGCAAGCCAGACATTGTCCCAGCCACTGAGTTCGCC
>JAYYHP010000180.1:0-7626 GCA_036148335.1 Pseudomonadota bacterium | reverse complement strand
GGCAGGGGCGTTTGAATTCGGCAAGTTTCTGTTTAGCGGTGCGTTAGGGCTCTTTCCGTCGTATCAGCTGATCTATGGCGCCTTTGCCGCCGTGCCGTTGTTTCTGTTGTGGGTGTACGTGTCGTGGATGCTCTTATTGCTGGGGGCTGAGCTGAGTTACGGATTGAGTCACTATCGTCGCCCCGGAGGCAGTCGCGATCCTCTGGGCGACCGGGTACGCCTCGCCCAGTTGTTGATTGCCGGACGCAAAGGCGCGGCCCTACTGACGGAGGCTGAGGTACGTCGACGCTTGCGTGACGTGGACGCCGGTCGATTGACCAACCTTCTGTATGAGTTCGCTCACGCTGGCTGGGTCGTGGCGACGGAGGATGGTCGTTGGGCGTGGGTGCACGATCCTGCATCATTATCACTGAATGCGTTCTTTGCGGGGCAGACATTCAAGGAGTTGACCCGAGCCCATAGCAGCCAACGCGAGAAGCTGGTCAAATTGCACGAATGGCAGGCGTCACTCACGAATGCGACGTCTGAGCTGGGGGCAATGACCCTGGCCGATCTGATGGAGACAGAAACGGAGACAGAGGACAGCGAATGAACGATGCCCTGGAAGACGTCAGCGTCGCCGAAAAACCAACCGTGAAACAGCCAGAAATCAGTGCGCCAACGGTGTCATTACGCGTGCACCCTCAGCGTTCGGCGTTGTACGAAGAATTGCATAACCGGCCATCGCCTATCGTTGATGGTGCCTGTCAGGTGACGCACTTTACCGTGATGCTGAATAACAACCGTGACGCTATTTTTGATCACGTCAGTGACTTGTGCCGCCGTTACAGTGTGCCAGTACCAAGTGCCGATTCGAGTTGTTTGTATCAGGACTTTGGCGGTTTTGAGCTGCGCTGGGAGCGCCACCTCGAGTTCGCAAACTTTACGTTTATCTCCAAAGATACCGCGGCGTTTTCTGACGATGCGTTGGCATTTATCCCGAAAGACTGGTTATCCAGTATGCCGGGCGAGTTGGTGGTAGCAGTGAATTTGGTGCTGACCGACCAGGAACCTGCTGAGCAGGAATTACAACGCTGGTTCGAAGGACAGCGGGTGTCCGGATCTCAGGCGGCCGATAATAAAGCCCGCATGTGGACCGCTTTTAAACTGCACAGTGATGGTTTTGGCCGCATGGTGGTCTGGAACCGGGACATGAATGCCTATCAGGCCGGACGTATGGTGCAGCGCTTATGTGAACTGGAAACCTATCGCCTGATGTCGTTGTTGGCGCTGCCGGTAGCGCGTGCCATGGGCAGTGAGTTGTCACGCATAGAAGATGCGTTGGCGACGTTGAACCTGAGTATTTCAGAAATCGATCAGGAAAAAGACGAGCGCGAGCTGTTGCAGGAGTTATCGCAACTGGCGGCGGAAGTTGAGCGTCACCGGTCGGATACGAACTTCCGCTTCGCCGCATCGGTTGCATATCACGATCTGGTGCGTGATCGCATGCGTCAGCTACGAGAGCAACCGATTGATGGCATGCAAAGCATGCAGGAATTTCTCGAGCGTCGCTTAACGCCGGGCATTAAAACCTGTAACTCAGTGCGTGATCGCCTGGAGGATCTGTCCCGACGTATTCACCGCACCACCAGTCTGCTGCGGACGCGGGTAGACCTGTCGATACAGGAGCAGAACCAACATTTGTTGTCGTCGATGAACCGTCGGAGTCAGTTGCAATTGCGCCTGCAACAGACGGTGGAAGGTCTCTCGGTGGTGGCGATTGGTTACTACCTGTTGTCGTTGCTCGAGATCGCATTCGCGGCAGTTAAGTCGGCTGGACTTCCGATGGACGTGACGCTGGCCAAAGGCATTTCAATGCCGATTGTATTGCTGCTGGTATGGCTTGGAGTACGCAGTGTGCGCCAGCATGTGACCCGGCGGGCGCGACCATTGCGTGCGGGTCGTGAGCGGCAAAGTTCTGACACTGAGCGGTAACAAACCACCGCTACCGACGCTAACCCATTGAAAAATAGTTGTTTTAATGGGTTGGCTCACTAACTGCATAACCTCCTTTATCGTAGAGGAGTTTGGTTATGTTGAGTTGGTTACCCGCCTTATCGAAAGCAATGACGGCCGTGCCTGCGGTCTCTGGAATCACGCCATCAATGCCTGTCCCGGTTGCCCGCGGTCAGGCCGTTCGCGGTGCCGTGGTGTTCTTACAGTCTCTTATTCGTCGCGAATCCGACCTTGGTGATCAGCATGGCGCCATGGGCTTGGCCGGTGTGCTGGATGTCCTGCATGGTATGGGGCGTCCGACCGAGACGTTACGCCGTCGCGCTGAGAGCGACGCATACGACTTTATTACTGACTACACTGACATCATTAGTGAGACCGGTGCGTCACAAGCCGATCTCGATGGATTGCGGCTGGTGGCGGATGTACTGGCGTCGGCCGACATCGCTCGTAAACAAGAAAAAAGCAGCGGTCAGTTATGTGGCTTTGCCCGCATTGAAGAAATCTACGGGACTTATTATGCGCAGAATTCTGATTAATATTGCCTTACTCATGTGCAGCAGTGCTGCCTTTGCGACTCAGATCAGTTGGATGAATGAAGTCCCCGGCACAGTTGACATGGGCGACGGTGAGCGCTTTGCGGCCATGAAAATGTCGGTGAATATCCCGCTTGAGGATGTCACCCGCGCTCGTGAACGTTTTGAAAGCAGCGTGAACATCGAACTGAATCAGTTTCGCTGGAGCGGGACAACCGCCGCGCAAGCCGATTACTTCTGGGTATCGGCGCCAATGAAATATCGTCAGAAGCGTTTGAGCGGACACGAATTTCATCTCTACTTTGAACCGGGTCTGATGACGGATCTCGATAGTATTGGGACCGAAAGCCTGGCCGCCAATGTTGAGGTGAGCGGTCGCATCCTGCGCAGTGCAACCTCGTTCTGGCAATACGGCATCATCGTTGACCGTAGCTTTGGTGATTTTAATCCGCGCCCGGTGATTGCCTTTGCGTCAAAGCTAACGCGGGACACCGAGGCATTGTTAGGATTTCCGCGCAGCCGCATCCAGACTCGCTGGAGTGACACCGTGTCGACCTTTGCCCGTTTCTATCCAGATGGCGGTATCTGGCGTGAGGAAGTCGATGCCGTGACCCCAGCGACAACGACCACTGTGGCTTATACAAACTGGCGCACTGGCGTGGGTGCGGAGTTCCGCTGGCGCTCTGGGTTGTGGTTGTCGGCAGAGATTGGCCAGATGCGTAATCGTCACATCCGGGCAACGGATGCCAGCGGCACCGAAGTTCGCGCGGATGCCGCCGAAAATGGTTATTGGCAGTTGGGTGGCCGTTTGCGTTTCTGATACATTGATAGCCCATGTGATCAGTTAGCGAAGCCATGACCTGCCAATCATTTGTTGTTCTGCTGCTGGGCGTAATTGCCTCGTTTTCTTCGGTTGCCCAAGTGGCGCCGTCTCCTGCTACGATGGATTCCGTCGTCCCGACGGGGTCTGAATTGCGCGAAGAGCGCACCCTGAACACTCAGGCGTATCGTCTGGTGTTGTCTGAACTTAAGCATCAGCAAACCGCGACCTTTGGTGAGCGCGAGCGGCGTCTGGCGGGGGAATTAACCCGCCGAATTTATGATCTCCCCAGAACTCTTCGGCTGGCACAGGCCTGGTCGTTTTTCACCCAACCTAAAGATGACTACCGAGTGCTGTATGAATGTATTGGGGTCGACTGTGGCAGCAGTCATTTTTGGGCCAACCAGATATTCTCCGAGCCTCGCTTAGTCAGTCGTGATAAGGATCAGGCGTATCAGGCACGCATCAGTGATGAAGGACGTTTACTGACTGTGGTCTATGTGACCATGCGAGGCGGTCGTCAGCCTCAGGTGGTGATGGATGAATTACGTCTGGACGAGCCGTTTCAGGAATCCGTTGTCACCGTCAGTACCGTACGCGCCGCCTTGAGTGCCTCGGCGGGCTGGCTACCCGGTGTTAGTTACGACGGTACGGCATTGATTGTTGCGCCGATAGTGGTCGATACCCTGATGAATCTGTCCGCGGGTGAGCGTGCGCGATTGCAGTTAGTCGTGCACTGCTACGAGGGCAAGACCCTGGCGGAGACGAAAACCTGTTCAGACCAGTTGAGCAAAGACATTGCCTCACAGTTGCCGGGATTCCAGTTGCATTCTCATGGTGCCTTAACCCCGGCGCCGGGGGCGTCACTCGAGCGCGCACCTGGTGTACGATTCCTTTTCTGGCCCGGTCGATAAGCGGAAATTTACCAAAATGAACCAACCAAACGCAGGGAAGACGGTAGCGCTGGCGCTCGGAAGCGGCGGTGCGCGTGGTTACACCCATATTGGTGTGCTACAGGCTCTGGAAGAACGGGGCTATGACATCGTTAATATTTCAGGCTGCTCCATGGGGGCGATCGTGGGCGGCTTTTATGCCGCCGGTAAGCTCGAGCAATATCGTGACTGGGTTACGAGTTTGGGGTATCTCGACATTCTGCGGTTAGTGGATTTCAGTCTGCTTTCCGGCGGGGCGATCCGTCTCGAGAAAGTCTACGACGCCATGAGCGAGATGCTGGATGGCTGTCAGATTGAAGACCTCAATATTCCGTTTACCTCTGTCGCCACCGACCTGAGGCACCAGAAGGAAATCTGGTTTCAGCGTGGCTCGCTGGTGGATGCCATGAGAGCGTCGGCGGCGATTCCGACCATTCTTGCGCCCGTGGTGACCGATAACATGATGCTGGTGGACGGCGCTGTACTGAACCCGTTACCAATCACACCTTGTGTCTCGGCCCATGCTGATCTGATTATCGCGGTGGACCTGAACGCCGATGTGCCGGTACCGCAGAATTTGGTTCGTAATCTACTCGACACGGAAAGCGACAAGCGCGCCTGGCTCGACTCGGTGGTGGATAAAGCCTCCGAATGGTTGGGGCGTCGCAACGGCGACCGTGATCAGGCAGATGAAAATCTAGGAAAACTCGAGACCTTGAGCCGTATGTTTGAGGTCATGCAGTCTTCGTTGAGTCGCTTTAAGACGGCGGGCTATCCGCCCGATTTACTCATCCGTATGCCCGGTGACAGTTGTGAAATGTACGAGTTCTACCGGGCGCAGGAAATGATCGATCTGGGTTATCAGATTGCCAACGACGCGCTGGACGCCTTCGAAAACGGTCACAGCAGCCTCTATGGTGAGCGCAAGCGTTAGGCTACAATACGCGCTTTTCTGACAGGCAGACCCATGAACTTTCCTCAGCTGGCCGAAGAAGCCATTGCCGAACTGACCACGCTCCAGGATTTGATTCGCTGGGGGGTCAGCCGCATGATGGAAAGCGATGTCTTTTGCGGACACGGTGCCGATAATCCTTGGGATGAGTCGCTGTATCTGGTGGCGCACGCTCTGAATCTGCCGTGGGAACTGGCCAACGAATGGCAAACCAGCCGCACCACGCGCAGTGAGCGTGAGGCCATTGTTCAGTTATTTGAGCAACGCATCTGTCAGCGCGTGCCAACTCCTTACCTGACGGGCGAAGCCTGGTTCTGTGGTCAGCCGTATCAGGTGGATGAGCGGGTATTGATTCCACGTTCGCCCATTGGTGAATTAATCCAGCAGCAGTTTGCTCCCTGGTGGCCTGAAGACAAAATGCCTGCGCGCATTCTCGATTTGTGCACGGGCTCAGGCTGTATCGGCATTGCCTGTGCTCATGCCTTTGAAGACGCCAGTGTCGAACTGTTGGACATATCCTTTGAGGCGCTGGAAATCGCCGATAGCAACATTGAAATGCATGGCGTTGGTGACCGGGTCGTGGCGTTGCAATCGGATCTCTTTTCGGCCGCATCGGGGCAGTACGATATCATCGTGACCAATCCGCCGTACGTCGACGCCGACGATATGGCGTCGTTGCCGGAGGAATATCACCACGAGCCAGAACTGGCCTTGGCTGCCGGTGATGATGGTCTCGATCTGGTACGCATTATGTTGGCTCAGGCCCGTCAGTACCTGACCGACGATGGCATTATGATTCTTGAAGTGGGCAACAGCTTCCCGGCACTGCAGGCGGCTTACCCGGAACTGCCATTTATCTGGCCAGAATTTGAACACGGCGGTCATGGCGTGTGTGTACTCCACGCTCGTGACCTGGACGCCCTGAACTCACATTAATTTGAATACAGCAGTGTTGCTGCAACGGAAAGAACATGTCTGGAAATACGTACGGCAAGCTTTTTACAGTTACCACTTTCGGTGAAAGTCACGGTCAGGCACTGGGTGCCATCGTTGATGGGTGCCCTCCGGGCATTGAGATCAGTGAGGCCGATCTGCAGGCGGATCTGGATCGTCGTAAGCCGGGGACATCGCGTCATACTACTCAGCGTCGTGAGCCGGATCAGGTAAAAATTTTGTCGGGTGTCTTTGAAGGCAAAACCACAGGTACGCCAATCGGCTTATTGATTGAGAACACCGATCAGCGTTCGAAAGATTACTCCAACATCGCCGCGACGTTCCGTCCTGCGCACGCCGATTACGCCTACACACAGAAGTATGGCTTCCGTGACTACCGTGGTGGTGGCCGTTCGTCAGCCCGTGAAACGGCCATGCGCGTGGCGGCTGGTGCCATTGCCAAGAAAGTACTGGCGCAAAAGGGCATTGAGGTGCGCGGCTACCTGTCTCAGTTAGGCCCGATCAAGGCCGAGGCTTTCGACTGGAACGAAGTACATAACAACCCTTTCTTCTGCCCGGATGCCTCAAAGGTAGCCGAAATGGAAACCTACATGGATAAGCTGCGCAAAGAGTGCAACTCCATTGGTGCCAAGATTTCCGTGGTTGCCAGCGGCCTCAAACCGGGACTGGGCGAGCCGATTTTTGATCGTCTCGATGCTGAATTGGCGCATGCTTTGATGAGCATCAATGCCGTGAAAGGCGTTGAAATTGGCGATGGTTTTGATGTGGTTGAGCAGAAAGGCACCGAACACCGCGATGAAATGACGCCGGAAGGCTTCCTCAGTAATCATGCTGGCGGCATCGTCGGTGGTATTACCACGGGACAGGACATCGTTGCGCATATCGCACTGAAGCCAACGTCAAGCATGGCGCTACCGGGTCGTTCGATTGATATCGACGGCAACCCCATTGAAGTGATTACCAAAGGCCGTCATGACCCATGTGTGGGTATTCGTGCCACGCCAATTGCCGAGGCCATGGTGGCCATCGTGCTGGTAGATCACCTGTTGCGCGATCGTGGTCAGAATGCAGACGTTCATTGCACGACGCCAGTGATTGCGGGTCAGGCACCGGAATAATTGTAAGTACGAGATCTGCGTGACGGGTCTCGTCACCTGATTTCAGGAGCGCTGCGACTGCGGCGCTCTTGTTTTCTATCGGGTCTGTAGCTTCTCGTTTCTATGTCTGGTTCGTAACGGGGTAAAGCCGATACCCCCTCCATCGACACGGTTAGTGCTCCTCTCACTGCTGGATTCACCATGACAGCGTCGCGCTTTTCACTCTTCTACGCCCTCTATTTTGCCTTATTAGGTTGTATTGCTCCGTTCTGGGGGCTGTATCTTCATCACCTTGAATTCAGTGCGCGCGACCTCGGCACCTTAATGGCGCGGTTTGGTATGG
>JAYYHP010000179.1:0-5471 GCA_036148335.1 Pseudomonadota bacterium | reverse complement strand
AGCACCAGCAAGATCAGGGCAACCGTCAGCGGCTGCTGACGCCAGCGCGCCGGCCCCATTCCAGACTGAGGCGCGCTTGCGGGTGTGCTTTCGGATGTTTTTTCGGGAGTGCGGAGCGTACCCTGCTGCCACTGTTCGATCAGGGCAATCACACGTGGCGCATGTGCTGGGTCGGCAATAAATAAATGCTGAGCATCATCACGTTCGATCACCCGGTGCGGGATCTTTTGCGCCCATAAATGGGAGGTCAGTGGCGCCAGGTCGGTAGACAAAGGCGCCGATAACACGGCCACAGGCTCCATCAGCGTTCTTGTTTCTCGACCCGAACCCAGGCGAACTTGCCCTGTTGCAGCTGAGTTTCCGTATCCATGCGATAGGCCACCAGACGACCGTATTTCACGGCACTGTAATCCAGGCAGGCGATATTAGGCACGATGGGCTTCGGCAGCCCTGACATCCAGTAATGACCAATAAACAAAGGTTTTTCATCCGGCCCGTAAAACAGCAGCTGTTCTTTTTCGGCTTCGCTCAACAGCGCGTGCTGCAGGTCTTCAGGCAGAGGGTCAGGCTGGAACACCACGTCGTTGTAGCGCTGCGGATCGCCTGCCCAGAACTTGGTCCGGAAGAACTGTCGCACCATGCCATCTTTAGCGGTCATGGAGCGGCCACCGGGCAGTTTTAATGACGTACCGCGCAACATACGGTCAAGAAATTGGTACAGGAAGGTACTGGTATCGACCGACTCCTGTAGCATGCTCTTATTGATGGTGTTACCGCCATAACGCCGTTTGTACTCGGCAATCATGTTGTGGTCCCAGCAGGCGTGTACGACGCGGAAGTGGTCATATTCGCGGAACAATGGAATGGTCAGGAACCAGTCCAGCATTTCGTTAAATACCTGCGGGTAATTAGCAAACTGCTCCAACGTTTGCTCAACAATGAAGTTGTTTCGCGGTGTATGCGGGCGCAGGTACGGCTGACGCATGCCTGCTGGTGCCTCGCTCAGATAGGTCACGATATTGTATTCGTGGTTGCCCATCACGATGTCCGCGTGTCCGCCTTCCACCATGTCACGAACGATATGGCAGGCCAGACGAATGTTCGGGCCACGATCCACGATGTCGCCCAAAAATATGACTTTACGCTTGGGATGTTGATACACCCCATTGCGTTTGCTGTAACCCATCTGCTCCAGCAGATCGATTAGTGTCAGGCCACAACCGTGGATGTCACCGATCAGGTCATATCCCTGATGCATACTCAGTCTCCGAGGTTACTGCTCCAGCCAAGCTTGGTACGGCAGATTTCGTAGAAATTGTGTCCTTTCGGATGGATCAACTTCAGTTTGTGCGCTTTCTTGCGAATCGTGATGCTGTCACCCGGTGCGCAAGGAATGTGGGTCTGACCATCACAGCTGACCGTTGGGTACAGGCCCTGATTCGGATCGACCACAATTTTCACTTCGCTTTTGCCATCCACCACAATCGGGCGACTCGACAGCGTGTGCGGGAACATAGGCACCAGTACCAGTGCATCCAGACGCGGGTGCATGATCGGACCGCCGCCTGATAAAGCATAGGCGGTAGATCCCGTTGGGGTAGAAACAATCAGACCATCCGAGCGCAGGCTGTAGACAAATTGCCCTTCGATGTAGAGATCAAACGCAATCATGCGCGCCGACTTACCCGGGTGCAGAACCACGTCGTTCAGGCCGGTGGCAGAACCAATCGGATTACCTTCCCGTTTGATTTCTGCATCGAGCAGGAAGCGGCGTTCTTCAACGTACTCACCATCCAATACCGCCTGAACCGCATCACACATGTCGTCATCAGGGCTGATGTCGGTCAGGAAGCCCAAGCGACCACGGTTGATACCCAGTACTGGCGTGTTGGTTTTCGCCAGCGCTCGTGCTGCGCCCAGCAAACTGCCGTCACCGCCAACCACAATCACCAGGTCACAGATCTCACCCAGCATGTTTACGTTGGAAATCTGCATACCGTGACCCGGCATCACCTCGGCGATGCGGTCGTCGAGAATGCAGTGATAACCTTCGTCAATCAGGTAACGCGACAGGCGACGAATGGTGTCGATAACTTTGTTGCTGTTCAGGCGGCCGATAATGCCGATATTGCGGAACTCTTCCATCAGAAAACTGGTAACCTCGTTTGCTTATGGCGTTCTTATACCACACAGGAGCTAAAAACGCTTGGTTGCCCCGATTGCTGCAAATGACGACTTTTTCGCCTACGAGGATGCCTCTCGTCGCGACATGCTGTGGAGTCTCTTCGGCCCGCCTCTGACTCAGTCTTTGCCTGAATGTTCATCCAATATTTTCAATAGCGCACCGGTCGACATTCGCACGTTACTGCCCCAGCTTGATGTGGCAGCCCTGTGGGCGCACGCCCCCTGGCCGGTTGAGTTTCATAGCCCTCGCCTGGGCTTCTGTTTTGAGCAGCTGTGGCACACCGCCCTGACCACGGCCGGAATTGAGCACCTGGCTAACCTGCAGATTCAACAGCAGCAACGTACCTTGGGAGAGCTGGATCTCATCATTCCCGAACGAAACCTGCACATCGAATTAGCGGTCAAGTTTTATCTGGGCGTACACGACGACTGGATCGGGCCTAATCGCCGCGATCTGTTGTCGCACAAACTCTCTCACACCCAAGCACGGCAATTGCCCATGGGGAAACGTGCCCAGCAGATGGGGTTATTACCGCAACTCAGCGGTCCTGTTCAGTCACTGGCGGTGATGCGTGGCTGCCTGTTTCATCCCGCCCACGACATCGAGGTGGCAACCTTGCCGCCTGCGATTCATCCCGACCACTGGCGTGGTATCTGGTGCCCGGCGGACCGTCTGGAATTGCTGCCGGACGACGACTGGTTTGTGTTATCGAAACCCGATTGGCTAAGCCCAGTCGCCAGCCAATTTACGATCAGTACTCAAGAACTCAAACACTATCTCGAGTGTTATTTTAAGGTGGTTCGCACCCCCTTAAGTGTTGCGCGTATGCGCCCCATCGGTTCGGGTCAGTCACCAACGACTAACGGAGCCGACGCAGCCAATAAGTTTGGTGAGACGGAACGTTGGATGATCGTTCCACCGGGATGGGAAGACGAGGCTCGTCCCTGAGTACAATGATCCCTGATAGCGGATTCCTGTGTCATAAGCTGCGCCGCCCTTGCAGACCGCCAGTGTGCACCACCAACACGCGCCCCCGCAGTTTATCTTGCTGCGCAGCACGCTCTAACGCCCAGGCCAATTTGACGGTGTAGACCGGATCAAGCGGCAAAGAGCGCTGATCATAGTCTTGAATCAAGGCCTTCAGGGCTGCAGGACAATACCCAAAACCACCAAAGTGCGCATCGTCGATCACGCGTATTGCACACCCAGTGTCAGCGCTGTCTGTCAGGGTCTGCATTCGAGCGGCGAGTACACCGTTGTCCGCCACCGCATTCACAACCACTAAGCGCTGATCTGCAGTCAGATGTCGTGCCAGCGCTTGTGCACTTAGACCTGAGCCCGCCGCTACCCAGACTTCGTCATAGTTCCGCATAAGCGCGCGTAACGGATGGAAGCCGACTTCCCCTTCCGGGCCATCGCCACCCTCAGGAATGACCCAGGCATCATGCTCGGCACTTAACGCCCGGCGATACGCCAACTGGTAACGCTGCCGATAAGTCACTTTATCTACCAGCATGAGCTGCATTCCTTGTGCCTGACAATCCATCAGCGTCGGCGTCAGTGGCTGTTCCGGATAGCCCTGAACCACACCAATGGCAGGAATATCCAATCGCGCGGCGGCATACGCCAAGGCATGTAAGTGATTCGACCAACGCCCGCCAAAACTGAGTAAACGGGAATAAGACGACTGTTGCCACGCATCGAGATGCCCCAGCAGCTTGAGGGATTTGTTGCCGGATACCTGGTGATCAAGCCGATCGAGACGCAAGCAATCTAGAGACTGATAGGCAGGTGCCGCACGCTGAAGTGAGTCCGCTCCAGTATTTACGACATCGTTTGAACAAGCATGCAAAAGCGGCCAGGGCTCAATCAGTGACGACCAAGGCGGTGCTGTCGGGCACAACTGGTGCCACAAGTCGGATGGGGTAAGTGTCATGCCGACATTCAACGCCAGTGCGCAGCTCAGGTAAAGAGGCCCAGATAAAGAGGCCCAAATCAGGAGGCTCAGATAAAGGGGCTTGAATTAAAAGGCTCTATTTAATGAGCGCGAAATAATGAGGGCGGCACGACACGGCTGAGTACCAGTGCAGGGAGATGAGTTCCCAAAGAGCGAGTGCCAGATTCAGAAACGTTTCTTTTCCGACTCCGGGCCACTGGGCATACCAAACTCGTTGGTTTTGGATTCTTCTTCCCGGGCTAGCGCCTTACTCAACAGATCTTCTTTTGGTGCTTCTTCTTCGGCGCCGTCTTTATAAAGGGCGGCGTTTTTCTCAGCGATTAACTTAACGCGGGCGTTTTTGTCCTGAAACTGCAAGTCCGTTTCAATCAGCAACTTACGTGCAGCTTTGTAATAATTAGCTGCCGTCGCAATGTCTCGTTTCGTGGCGGCAGCATCCCCCTGATGAATGAAGGTGCTGACCTCACGATCCAGCAACAACAAACGCAGGTGGCGCTTGTATTCCTGAAATTCAGCGTCGGTGATTTGTTTTGTCTTTGCCATCGGGGCCAGTGCTTTCAGAATATTGGAGCACTGACGACGGCCGTAACTCATCTCACGATCGCTTTTCAGGATTTTGCGCACCGGCTCATCCGCGTCCAGTTTTGCGACATAAGGCGCCATATCAAACGGCCCGACGCTGGAATCGGCAAACATCTGATCGGCACGCTGATACATATCAGCGATGCGTTCCAACACAGTTTTCTGCAAAATTCGGTGATCATCAATCTGCATCAGGAACTCAAGGGACTCGAGCAAATCCGCCGCTTTCTGGCGGACGACGCGTGCCTGATGGGCTTTCACCTGACGCGCCTGCACCCGCCGGTTATAAAAGACGCCCGCCAGCAGGATCAACGCCAGCGGCACGGCGATTGCCATCACTAAGCCAATTGTCGACATCGCGGATTCTCCGACCACTGTAACTCCCCCGCCATCTCACGCTAACCGCTGCGACACGGGGAGGAGGCCAAGGGCTGACTGCGCACGTATCAAGCAATTTTGAGCATCGATGGGCTTAGCATCGGCCCCGTCTCGTCGCTTGGCGTGCCTGATTTTCTGGTGTCTGCATTACCCACGCAGGTGGGCGATTCAAGCAAAGACTTTCTTATCTTTCAGCGTAGCAAGGATTTCCATAATAGGTAGACAATGCGGCCCCATTTGCGCCCTTCCCTTGCTATCTGTGATAGCGTCCGCTATACGTCACATTGCGGACGACGTTTTCTGTACCAGACTTGACGGCACCCCTGGGTTTGGTTTTAAAGTGTCGCAAAATTGTCCGCCAGCGTGCTG
>JAYYHP010000178.1:0-11859 GCA_036148335.1 Pseudomonadota bacterium | reverse complement strand
ATGACATTAATCAGAATCTGAACGAAGCCCGCACCGTCAGTCAGCGCAACGAAGACAGCACCCGCGAACTGGTCGCTTCAGCTACCAAGCTTGAGCACAACGCCACGCGGATGCAGACCAACGTCGCTAATTTTCGGGTATAGCCCTCTCTCTGAGCAGACTCGCCCCAGCCCCATGTGCTTACTCATATGCTTAATCGCGGGGCTGCTCTGCCTAAAGATCAGACTTCCAGCATAAAGGTCACGGGGCCGTCATTCAGCAAAGATACCTGCATGTCGGCACCAAACTGCCCTGTTGCTACCTTAAGCTCTTCCCCAGCACGTTGACAGAAGAGCTCATAGAGACGCTCCGCTTCAGCCGGGGGTGCCGCCGAGGAAAAACCCGGACGCGTCCCTTTGCGCGTATCCGCCGCCAAAGTAAATTGCGACACAATCAACAGCTCTCCCTGGATGTCTTTCACACTCAGATTCATCCGCCCTTCTGCATCGGGAAATACCCGATAGCGCAGCAGCTTATCTAACAGCCGTTCAAGGCGCGCCTCATCGTCGTCTTTCTCGACGCCCAAGAGCACCAGCAATCCCCGCTGACAGGCACCTACCTCATTACCGTCAACTACCACCTTGGCGTGAGATACTCGCTGTATTAATGCTTTCATAGCCTTGTCTATTTACTCTCTTTTGTTTCGCGCTGGGTGCATCTTCTGTTTTCGGCCGTTTAGCCCTAACCTGGCCCATAACTAGCAAGGTCATCGCGCGACCTCACCCCGCGCCGGTTCAGTGAACGACAAGGGGAATCTGGAACGAATCACCCACTCATGGCCTGAGCAAATCACCGTAAGCGCTCATTTGCCGCTGGAGCATAGCGCGTTCTATACTCACTGGAAACGGAGGACATCACCATGGGATTTCATCAGAACAAAACGACGCTCGGCGCATTCGCTCAGGCCAAGGGGCTGGCGACTGTTTTGACCACGGTTTTGGCCACAGTCACGGTCATTGGGGTCAGTGTCCCGGCCAGTGCTGAAACGCGCGTTTATGTGACTCGTGATGCCGACGGTAACCCAATTTTCAGCGACCGTCAGTCAACAGGTGCAGAGGCACACGTGGTGAAAGAGCTGCCCTCGATGCCCGCGTTTCGCCGGGATGCTCCAGCATCTGAGGCTCCTGCACCGGACGAGACTGCCGAACAGACCACGGCCTATACCAGTCTGAGCATTGTCACCCCCAGCAACGGTACTCAGCTTGAGCGCGGCTTTAATGGTGAACTGGAAGTTTCTGGTGTTCTAACGCCTGCACTGGGCAAAGGCGACCGGGTGGTATTGAAAGATCGCGGACAGGAAATTGCTCAGGGTCAGCAAACGTATTTCTCGTTGAAAGACCTGGATCGCGGTGAGCATCGGTTTCGACTCGAAGTTCAGAATACCGCCGGCGAGACCCTCCTGAGCAGTCAGACCGTCACCGTCTTTGTTCAGCGCAGTTCCAACCTGGCGCGCTGAGTTCTGACTCAGCGTGCTGACTCAGAATGATGGCTCAGAGGTCTGGCTCTGAGTTGTTTGGCTTCTGCTTTTCAGCTTTCACTTCTCAGCCTGTGATCAGCCTGTAAGTCAATGCGCGGCTCGTCCCTCACAGGCCGCGGCTAACTTCTTCCCCGCCGCTTTGCTACCTACAGATGCGACCTCTCTTCTGCATTCCGATCTGTCTGCCGGATGAATCCGCTCCGATCAACGACAACCGCAGGCACCACTATGGTGCACTTTTTACTGATTATGGTTACATTTAGTGCGCACTAGGCGCATAATTCCGGGTAACTGGTCTAGTTCGCAGCACGATTAGGCCAGCTTGGCGCCATTTATGTGCAGACCAATCAACTGGCGCATATCTTGCTGCGACCGCAGGAAACGGAGATTCTTATGTTGGCCAACCCCGAACTAAGTCAGCGCCTGCTTGAGCACATGAACACTGGTGTGTTGTTGCTCGATGCCGATCTGACGGTGACTTATATGAACCCAGCCGCCGAAGCGTTGCTGGAGATGAGCGGTCAACGCGGACGCGGCGTCGGTTTCCATACCCTTGCCTATGAGTCCGACGAAGCCACGCAAGCACTGCGTGATTCCGTGGTGAATGGTCATTCTTTTACCAAGCGTGAAGCCACCATTGAATTGCACAATCAGACGCAAGCCACCATCGACTACAGCGTCAGCCCCGTTTCACATCCGCTGACCCGTTTGCCCTCCCTGCTCATTGAGATTCAGGGACGTGATCGCCTGATGCGTATCAGCCGCGAAGAGCAGCTGATTGCCAAGCAGGAAACCACCCGAAATCTAGTACGTGGATTGGCGCATGAAATTAAAAACCCGCTGGGTGGTATTCGGGGGGCAGCTCAGTTGCTCTCACGTGAGCTTCCGTCACAAGATCTGACCGAATACACCAACATCATCATCGAAGAAGCCGATCGCCTGCGCGATCTGGTGGATCGTATGCTTGGGCCGCGCAATATTCCCAAAACAGAACCCGTTAACGTCCATGAAGTGCTGGAGCGCGTCTGTCAGCTTGTCGACGTGGAATCTGAGGGTTACATCAAAGTCCAACGGGATTACGACCCATCACTGCCAGAGCTTGAAGCCGACAAAGGTCAGTTGATTCAGGCCCTGTTGAATGTCTGCCGCAATGCGATGCAGGCCATGCAAGAAAATCCGCAGCAGCCCCAACCGCCAATGCTGGTCATGAAGACCCGTTCGATACGGCAGTTCACCATTGGTCATCAGCGCCATCGTTTGGTCGCGCGCATCGATATTACCGATAACGGTCCGGGGATTCCGGAAGAGATTCAGGACAGCCTGTTTTACCCCATGGTCACCGGGCGCCCAGAAGGCACCGGCCTTGGCCTGTCTATTTCGCAATCCATTATTAATCAGTGCAACGGCATCATCGAATTTGAGTCTTCGCCGGACGGCACTACTTTCTCAATTTATTTACCATTGGAATCGCTATGAGCACGGTCTGGATCATTGATGACGATAAGTCTATCCGCTGGGTACTGGAAAAAGCCTTACAGCAGGCCGGTATCGAGACAAAAGTGTTCGAGCAGGCAGAACCGGCACTAAATCAGTTACACCGTGAACACCCAGATGCCATCATCTCCGACATCCGCATGCCGGGAATGGATGGCCTGACGCTGCTCAAGCACGCCAACGAAGCACATCCTGATTTGCCCGTCATTATTATGACCGCACACTCGGATCTCGAGAGTGCCGTCACCTCGTACCAAAGCGGTGCCTTTGAGTATTTGCCTAAACCATTTGATGTCGACGAAGCCGTCGCCTTAATTCAGCGGGCCATTGCGCACTTCTCTGAAATTTCCGCCACCGCGCCAGTGGATGAACCAGAACAGCCTTCGCAGGAAATCATCGGCGAAGCACCGGCCATGCAGGAAGTATTTCGTGCCATTGGTCGACTGTCACAATCGAACATCACAGTATTGATTAACGGTGAATCCGGAACCGGTAAAGAATTGGTGGCTCATGCGCTGCACAAACACAGTCCGCGCCACATCGAACCCTTTATCGCGCTGAACATGGCGGCCATTCCGAAAGACCTGATTGAGTCAGAATTATTTGGTCACGAAAAAGGGTCCTTTACCGGCGCCGGTGGGCAGCGCCGCGGGCGCTTTGAACAGGCCAATGGCGGCACGCTGTTCCTGGACGAAATTGGTGACATGCCCGCCGATACGCAAACGCGTTTGTTGCGCGTATTGGCCGATGGTGAATTCTATCGCGTCGGTGGTACCACACCGGTGAAAGTGAATGTTCGTATTATTGCGGCAACGCACCAGGATCTCGAAGGGCTGGTTAAAGAAGGCCGCTTCCGTGAGGATTTGTTCCATCGTCTGAACGTCATTCGTATTCATCTGCCGCGCCTGGCTGATCGTCGGGAAGACATTCCCAAACTGCTGACGCATTTTTTGCAGCGTGCTGCCGAAGAGTTGGAAGCAGAGACCAAAACCCTGCGTCCGGAAACCGAAGAATTCCTGTCGACACTCGACTGGCCGGGTAACGTACGTCAGTTAGAAAATACCTGTCGCTGGATCACCGTCATGGCCTCCGGTCGCGAAGTGATGATTAATGACCTGCCACCGGAATTACTGGAGCAGACGAGCGATATCCAGACCTCAGGCAACTGGGAGCAAAATCTGCGCTACTGGGCCGATCAGCAGCTGACCTCGGGCACCACTGGGCTATTAGACAGCGCGGTGCCTATCTTTGAACGCATCATGATTGAAACGGCACTGAAGCATACTGCCGGTCGTCGTCGTGATGCCGCCAACCTGCTGGGCTGGGGTCGTAATACCCTGACCCGGAAGATTAAAGAGTTGCAGATGGACACAGACGATCATCACGACGACGATGATCCGGAAGAGTGAGTGCTGAGCTTTCATCGCCGATCTTAGCTGTCGGATTTTAATAATCAGTGCTCTTAATTAACACGCCTGTTAATCAACAGGCGTTCTACTCGAGAGGCTTGCTCAACTGGATTCCTGGCCAACAAGCCTTTCAGTCAATAAGCCCGCTAAGAAACGAGCACACCAGGAAACCAGTCAACCAGGCAACACGTATCGTCATTAACGTACTTCTTTGCGGTATATCACCCGCTCATGACCGCGGTTGAGACCAAAGGAGGCCGTTGCCTCCGGATCGTCGGGAGAGCCATCGCCGTCATAATCGTACTCAAGCCAGGCAGGCGCATCATAGCTGACGGTAGCGTCGCCCGTATCCGGTCCGCCGGGGACAGACGTCGGCGCCTGCAATAAGATGCCGTCACTGCCACTCGAACCGCCCGCCAGGGTGCCACTGCTGCTGCCCGCTTGCGACGGTGCACTGACCGTCGCGTTGCTGCTGTCCCAGACGGTACAGTCGTCATCGGTATTTAACAGGTAGTCTCCGTCCTGGAAGTACTCAGTGCGCAACGGCATATTCAGAGTCGCCGTTTCTGGGCCATACGTATCTTCCAGACGCATCCGCCCATAGCGCACGGTCACGCCCGAGCCATCAGTTTGCCAAGGCACCGCACTGTTCATGCCTACTCCGTCGCTGTCGAGCACACCACTTACGCCGGAGCGCAGAGTGAAGGTTATTTGCGGCGAATACGGATTAACCTCAGCCACGCTGTTCCGCAGATACGTCACGTCGTCACTGGCGGAGAAGACATAACTCAGTTCACCGGCATTGCCGGTAGGGGTCAGGTCTCCGGCGTAAAATTGCGTCCCCGGCGTACCGGTTAACGCCAAGGGATTACCATCGCTGCCCACCGCGCTGTCGTCCTCGGTCGGCCATGTAAACGCGTTGTAGACATCATTGGCCGACAATTTCTGAAAACCCGACTGGGTATAGTTCAGTGCTGGCTGTCCGTTGCTATTGTTCGCTACCAGGGTCAGTTCCGGCGCCATCGCCCACCCCATGGTTTCGCCAGAATAGGTATTGCCCGTTGGGCAGGCACCCGCTAAAACGCCCGGGTCCGTCACAGCGACCGAAAAATGATCCGGCACGAATCGCCCCGTGTCATTGGAAGTAAAGGTGACAGGCGCCGTACTGCTGAGACTTCCCAACGCCGCGCCAAAGTACAATGGCGGCGTAACATTGAATGCAAACACACCGACTTCGCTTTGCGTCAGGGAGCGAACACTGGCCCCACCACTAGGATGGTTGTACTGAGCTGGCACCACCGTGCCATTAACCCCTCCAGCCGGGGCAATCAATGCTGAGCTTAATCCCAGATTGCTGGCGCTGTAATTCGGCGTATCCAGGTTGTCACACAGGTTGGCATCACTGTCGCTTTGCCATGCGACCGGAGTCACGGTCAGGTCAAATGCCTGCCCGGCGATGGCGAACACCGCACAGTCAGAATACGGTGAGCTACAACTCGACGTGGTGCTGACACACAAGCCCGCAGGACGCGCGGTAAAGGCATCTGAGCCATTCATTTCCAACCCGGCGTCGCTACCGCTACCTTGATATTGCGCGTACAAGGTTTTCTGGCCGGCATCGGTATAGTTCACCAAGGGCAAGGTCGCTTGACCACTGTCATTAAAGTTCAGGGCCACCGTCGTAGGAGACGCAGAATTCGTCGACACAGCGGTAGGTGGCGAACCTAGCGTAAGATTGCGCGAGCCGCTGCCTGGCACCGTGTACTGACTCCAGAAACGCACATTCTTACTGACGTTAGAAAACGCCGGAACGCACTCCTGCGCATTATTACTTTTGCGTACGGCCGTGACCGTCGCCGTCAGCGTCCCTTTATGCGATAAAAAGTCAGGTACATCGACCACCAGCCCGGCATCAGCAAACGTCAGTGAACAATTGCTGCCGTAAGCGCCACCATCAATAGAGCATAGCGTCGGATTACTCGCCACTGGGGTTGAGATACCAACCCCCAATGACACGGTGCCTGTGGTGGTACGTGAGTAGGATAGATTCGCGGTCCCACCATTCACCGTGATGGGGTTGACGTTATCCCAGCCGGCAGGCGTCAAAGTGACGTCCGTTGGATCGGTGTAAAGCGTTGAGCAATCGCTGTTGGCACAGGCCTGTAAAGTCACGGCTTGCGGCGCGCAGGTCAGAGCGTTACTCGCGTATGACAAACGGAAGTGATCGATGGAGGATGACAGATCATCCCGGGTTCCAACATAAACCTCATCGATGTGATAAAAATCGTAGCGCTTTAATGATGAGATAGAGCCGTCGGCCTGATAAAAGCGTAATTTAAACTGGTCGTGAATCGCATTGTCGGGAACCCTTGCCCGATACCAATAGGACTCCCCCGAGTTGGACGCCGAGGGGTCATGAAACGCAATGGTTTGCCAAACACCATCGGCACGATAAATCTGTACGTATAATTCGGCGGCCGATGGGTCTTCACTATTATAATTGCCCAGGGTCAGCGCATCGGTACCTGAAAAATTATCGTCGCCATAGCGAATCCAGTATTCAAGTTCAACAAACGTCTGCCCCGTGAGGTCTATATCCCTCGTGGTGGTATAACGTTCGCCACAGCAGGTATACATACTGCGCGTGCCCGCCACCGCCGTGTGGTTGCTGATCTCAGAAGTGAAGTTGCCGTCCACCCGGTTAAACGTCCAGTCGGGCAACAGACTGCCAGAGGGCGGTGTCATTAAAAAGTTACGTTCGAAGCCATCGTAAAACAGCGGATACCGCACCGTGCCGACTTCAAAGTCGGTCACTTTCAGATCGTCGATGTGCCAGAAATCACGATCGGTAAGACTACTCCCTGAACCATCCCACTGAAAAAAGCGAAAGCGAAAGCCACTGTGATACGCCGCCTCCGGAATTTTGATATTGGCGTTGTAGATGGTGCCGCCAGTAGCGGTACTGCCCTCCCAGAGCGCGATCTGCTGCCAGGTGTTATTACTGAGTAAGACTTCAATACTCAGATCATCGCCTAAAGAAGGCGTCTCACTGAACGCATCATCCCCTTGACGTAACCACAACGCGATCTCTGCGTAATTCACACCGCTTAAGTCGATCACCTCAGACGTAACGTACACTGCATCACAACAGATATACATACTGCGACTGCCCGAATTGGCCGTCTGAGTACTGATGGAAGACTTACCCCGCGAGCCCACAGGGGTCACTGTGTAGGTGTGAGTGCCGCCATTCAGGCTGCTGCGCTCAAAGTCATCCGATAGCAAATCGACTCGTGCAAAGGCGGTGCCGCTACACAGCAATAACAGAACAACGATGACGCTTAACAGCCAATCCGTTTTGGTGATGTAAGTGGATGTGGAGGGTCTCATAATGCTCTGACCTCAAGTGTGCGACGAGCGGCGTCGTATTCCTGGCCACAGTTGCCGGTGGCCGTCAGGGTATAAAGGGTGTCACTGCCAACGGTAATCTCGCTGCATGACACAGAGACATCGCAGTCGCGCAGTCCAGAAGTAGAAAAAGAATGTTCGAAAAAAGGCACCGTAGTACAGGCGCGTCCGGGGCTGCCGTCGGGAGGAAGGAGCACATTTAATGCTCCTTCAATGCCGCTTTCTGAGGCATAAAATGCGCGGTAACCATTCACCTGCAAGGCACTGCCTAAGGCATTGTTATTTTGCATCGATGCCATGGACGCAATAATTAACGCCAGCACTGTAATAACAAACAACGCCATGGGTAGACCGAACCCTCGTGTCGATTTTCTTAATAGTTTTTGATGATGAATCGGCTGTTTATGGAACATTCACCACCCTCACCTGTTGAGATAAACGCAACACTTCATTGGTCACTGGGTGCTGCAGTTCATAGGCAAATACCACCAAACCATTGCGCGCCAGACTCGGCGTTTGATAACGGAATACCATGCTATTTTCCGTTAACGGATACGCCAGTACATCACGTCCTGTTGCCTGAGTGCTGGGCAACGATGACTGCAAAGACCCGACGTTGCTGATAAAGCCGTAACCACGATAGCGATATAAGTAGGCACCGTCCTGACAAATCGCCTCAGGTGCGGTGGAAATAAAAAAACGACGCTCGGGCGAATCGGAGGGGAAGGTATGCCCGCTGGCAAGTGTGACCGTGACTTCGCCATTCGCCGCAGGTACGATTCCCTGATCTGGGGTGAGCGGTCCCGGATCGTTCTGCGCATAAGGGTTAGAGGACGCCAGCGGATAAACAGACACATAACCGCTGGCGGCCTGAGTCTGAGAATAAGGCACCGCCTGAAACTGGGTAATCGCAGAGCCGATGGTCAGGTCGGTGTAGGTCGAGGCCGCGATCACCGGCATATACTCGATGCAACGTTGATCTGCGGTAGTCCGAATGGACCCCGGTAAAGCATCACGTAGGGCTCGGCTGATTTGCTCGTTCACCACATAGCCTGCTGATGCCAACTGCTGACGTCCGGCACTATCAACAAAGCCTTCGCTGCTACTGCGGATGAACTGCACCGAAATAGTCGCCAGAATCGCCGTCACGGCAATCGTGAGAATCAACTCAACCAGGGTAAATCCTGACTGACGCATCAGTAATTCCCCTTGTACACGGTAAAGATCGAAGTGGTATTTAAGGGATTACTGATGGCGATATCGATACGCTTTCCACCATTGGCTAAGGTGCCGATGGAATCATCACAGGTCACAGTGACAGAGACGAGAAAACCGGCATAGTCCGCCGCCAGAGAAGCATCGATCAGCGACGGTGCTTCATTGATAATGGCATTGAAGTCATCGACATCATCGTAGTTTTCCCGGCTTTCGCCGTCGTCGGTAATACGACAGGCGCCCGTGTACGTCGGCACGCCGTAAACACCGGAGTCTTCATCAAAACGATGCGAGAGAATTTCGTCGAAATAGAGTTGTGCCAGATCCAGGGTGCGCGTTTGCACCAGTACGTCGGCAGAACGACCAGCAAACAAAGAGAATGACCGCAGCGAGGCCACCAGCGCCAGTGACACTATGACCATGGTCAGAATCATTTCAATCAGCGACATCCCTTTTGACGACTTCATGGCTTCTCCCAACGTCAGGGCTGACAATTGCCTGCGTATGCAAACCCCGTCGCCGATAAACACACACCGTGGGTGTTATCGGCACTGAATACAAATTGCGTGGCACTGCCGATTTCGGCATTTTCATCAAAGACCAGCGCAACCGTTGCACCATCGCCCATCACGGCACCGTTAATGCGTAACTGCGCACCGGCACGCGACGCCCGCTGGCTATCAAACGTGGTCGCACCTTGAGAAATATTGAATAGCCACTCTGAGGCCGACTGAGTGACCGATAAAGTGACGGGCGCTCCGGCCACGACGTTCGCCAGTGCGCGCTTCTGCGCCACAATTGCGGTGGATACCAGTTGCTCGCGCGCACCGATGGTGGCGTAGCGGTCAGTATTAAGAAACAGCCCCCCAGCAACGGCCGAGGTGATTGCAATCAAAGAGATTACAATCACCAGTTCCGTCAAGGTAAAGCCAGCGGCTCGATGCATCAGGCGACTCAGCAGCCGGTCTTATCCACCACTACCTGAGGCGCACTGGCCAGATCAGTGGTGTTGTCCGCACCATCGGCCGTGGCTGCGGTGTAGGTCACAGTGCAGTTGGTTTGCAGGGTATACACAGCGTCCTGTCCACCCGCTGCAGAACCGTGCGTAATCACGTAATCACCCGCCACTTGCGCCGCTGAGGTAATGCCGGTAGCCACTGACTGTGGATATCCATTAACCATGGCAATGTCCGCACCTTCCAGCGTCACTGGAGTGCCCGGAGTGGCACCATCCGCCAGTTGTTGAGCATGAGCGATGTTAGCAGCGGCACGCAATGCACCTGCCAGTGCATCCAGACTTGCTTCGCGGGCATCTTCGCCAAAATCAGCAAACCGGGGCAACGCAAATGCAGAAAGCACACCGAGAATAACAATCACCATGATCAATTCGATCAGAGTAAAACCACTTTGTCTTTTCATATCCCGACTCCTGTGTGTTCGGATGTTCCAGCCGACACGGTCCTGTACCGGTCGTAGTGCCTTAATTAGGGTCTGTCAGCGTCGTTGTTGCAGGAGGTAAAGCCTGGAAGAAAACCGAAAAAAACATCAGGTTTAAGCAACGCCGTTGGCATACTTAAACCTTAGTCGAGGGAGGAAATTACGCTGGGGATTTTACGAAATAAAACATTCAGAAAATAACAGAAAGCCCTGTTGTTACAGGGACTTAACTGTCTAACCTGACACCGCACCGCTGAGTTCCCAGACGGGCAAAAATACCCCCAGAGCCAGCAGTAAAACCAAGGCCCCGAGGAATACCAGTAGGATGGGCTCGATGGCATCGGAGAGTTGTTTTAACTCGTAATCGACTTCCTGTTCATAAAAATCTGCCACTTCATCCAGAAGCCGATCAATAGCGCCGGTTTCTTCGCCGACGGACATCATTTGCAACACCAGTGGTGTAAACAGGCCAGTTTGCATAGCCGTGTTGGTTAAGCGCTCACCACGCTGAACGCCATCGCCCATCTGCGCAATGGCGTTACCGATAAAGCGATTTCCAACACTACCTGACACGATAGTCAGGGTATTCAGGATTGGCACGCCCGCACTCAGCATCATCGAGAACGAACGAGAAAAACGCGCCAGCGCAACGCGCTCAAAGATGCTGCCCAATAACGGGGTTCGGAGTTTAATTCTGTCCCACCAGGTCGCGCCTTCGTCGCTGTCGATAAAGCGGTTAAAAGCAATAAAGCCGACCACTAATCCGCCTAACAGCGCGCCCCACCAGTTCTGCATAAACTCAGACACGGCAATCAGAATCTGGGTGGCAAAGGGTAGGTCAGCGCCGAGCTTGTTAAACACCGAGGAAAAACTGGGAATCACAAACATGGTGACCACCACCATGGCCACGGCAATGGCCGTCACCACCATGATGGGATAGCGTAAAGCCGCTTTAACGCGCTTACGGGTTTCACGTTCCATCTCGAGGTGATCCACCAAACGGATCAAGGCGTCATCGAGGTTACCGGTGCTCTCGCCAATATGAATCATGCTGATATAAATCGGCGTAAACAGGCGCGGATGACGACGGAAGGCCGACGCCAGATCCGACCCCGCTACCAACTGCTCACTGAGATCCTGCAACACGGTTTTCAATTGCTCGTTGTTGGTACTTTCCGATAAGCCGTTTAAGGCACGGATAATCGGCACACCGGCTTTGGTCAGAGCGTACAACTGCCGAGTAAACAGAATAAGCTCTTCGGAGCTGATACGCTTCGAGCGCGTCACGGACTTGCCGTCTTTGGTGGCAATCTCTCGTTTTTGCTGAATCTTGAGCGGCGTAATGCCTTTCTGCATCAACTGGGATACCGCCATATCGCG
>JAYYHP010000177.1:0-2732 GCA_036148335.1 Pseudomonadota bacterium | reverse complement strand
TCCGGGGGCCGGGCAGGGCTGACATAATGAAATTCTTGGTCGGGTGACCCGGCCAAACGGTGATCGCTTAGTTAAAGGTCGCGCAAATAGCACACGCAAAATGTGTGTGCTGCGATCTTTCAGGGGCGATCTCGTTATTCGCTTGTTTTCGTATTGTACCGATTTTCAGGAATCTTCCCACGCCTATGACTCGCCCTACTCGCGCTTTGTTGAATTGGTCGCATCTTCGTCATAACTACCGGATTGCCCGTGAGGCAACAACGGCCCGTGAGGCCTACGCTGTGATCAAAGCCAATGGCTATGGACATGGCATGGTGGCGTGCGCGGAGGCTTTAGCCGGTGAGGCCGATGGCTTTGCAGTGGCTTGTGTCGATGAGGCGCTGGCATTAAGAGACGCCGGAATTCGCCAACCTATTCTGGTCCTCGAGGGCGCGTACGACGCCGAAGAATGGCAACAAGCCGACCGACATCACCTGCAACTCGTGGTACATCATCCGCAGCAGTTGCACGACCGAATGGCAGCGGAATTGAAAGAAGGCGTGGCCGTCTGGCTGAAAGTCAGCAGTGGTATGAACCGGCTTGGCGTTCGGCTGGAAGATGCGCTGGACATGGTCGCGCGGATTCGTAGCGACGAAAAGCTGATGCTACGGCAGATCATGAGTCACTTCGCTACGGCGGATGAGCCAGCCCATCCTCTGTATGAACAACAGCAAGCCCGCATGACGGAACGTACCTGGGCGGCTCCCCTGAGTCTCAGTAACAGTGCTGCGATTTTGCGCGGCGGCAGCCCAAATGAGGCCACGGTACGCCCGGGTATCATGCTGTACGGCAGCTCGCCGATGGCAGAGCGTTCGGCGGCGGAGCTTGGTTTACGGCCAGTAATGACGTTGCAGTCGGCGTTAATCAGTACGCATTGGGTGCGTCAGGGCGAAAGCGTTGGCTACGGTGGCGACTGGATCGCAGCGCAGGATACGCGCATTGGTGTGGTGGCGATTGGTTACGGCGATGGTTATCCGCGCCATGCGCCCTCGGGGACCCCGGTGAATGTTGCAGGCTGTACCGTTCCCTTGGTGGGGCGTGTATCCATGGACATGCTGACCGTAGATCTGACGAATGCACCAGAGGCGGTGATTGGTTCGCCAGTGGAGTTGTGGGGCGAGCTGGTCGACATCGATGAGGTTGCCCGCCTCGCTGGTACCATTAGTTATGAATTAGTGTGTCGCCTGACGCCACGGGTTCCGCGATTGAATCTGCAATAGTGGCGGAACACTCTTATGCGGCCGCGCTTGTGACAAACTCCCGCAGGCTTTGCATAATGAGGTCAAACCTATTGATGGAGATGCCTCATGATCAACGCCTATGCTGCTCACGCCCCCGGTGAAGCTCTGACCCCTTTTGAGTACGATCCCGGCCCTTTGGGTGATCACGATGTAGAAATCGACGTTGAGTATTGCGGTATCTGCCACAGCGACCTGAGCATGCTCAACAACGAGTGGGGCATGACCCGCTACCCTTTCGTGCCCGGCCATGAAGTCGCCGGCAAAGTTGCGGTGGTCGGTGCGCACGTAAAACATCTTAAAGTCGGCGACCGTGTGGGTCTTGGCTGGCATGCCTCCTACTGCAACGAATGTCATAGCTGCATGAGCGGCGACCACAACTTATGTGGTGCATCGCAAGGCACCATCGTCGGCCGCCACGGCGGCTTTGCCGACAAAGTCCGTGCACAGGCTCAAGCCGTAGTAAAACTGCCCGATAATCTGCGCAGTGAAGTGGCAGGCCCGTTGTTTTGCGGTGGTGTGACTGTCTTTAACCCCATCGTGCAATACGACGTGACCCCTAAGGCGCGGGTCGGTGTGATTGGTATTGGCGGTCTTGGCCATCTGGCGCTGCAGTTCCTGAATAAGTGGGGATGTGAAGTCACGGCATTTACTTCATCCGAAGCCAAGCGCACTGAGGCACTGTCTCTGGGGGCGCACAAAACCCTCGATTCCCGCGATCCCGAGGCGCTGAAAGCGGCGGCCTATCAGTTTGATTTTCTGATTTCGACAGTGAATGTCACTCTCGATTGGGGCGCGTATCTGAATACGCTGAAACCCAAAGGACGCCTTCATTTGGTAGGGGCGGTACTGGAGCCTATGTCCGTTAATGTGATGGCCTTGATGGCAGGGCAGCGATCCGTTTCGTCATCGCCGGTGGGCAGCCCTGCTGTGATTGCGGACATGCTCGACTTTGCTGCGCGTCATCAGATTGAGCCTCAGGTCGAAGTGTTTGATCTGGCCGACGTCAATAAAGCCATTCATCGCCTTGAACACGAAAGCCCGCGTTACCGTGTGGTTCTTAAAATCAAGTAGCTCGAAATTAATTAACTCGAATTTAAGTGACAAAGTGACCCCGTATGAGCTGGAAACCCATGAACAAAGCCGATCATCGTTGTTTCGGCTGTGGCACACAGAATCCACATGGTTTGAATCTCGACTTTGAGAGTAATGGCGAGAAAGTGCGTACCCGGGTCACGATTCCAGAGCATTTACGCGGCTGGGCGAAGCTGGCGCACGGCGGCGTCACCTCGACCATTCTTGATGAAGTGATGGGGTGGGCCAGTATGTATTTTATTAATAAATACCCGCTGACCCGCGACTTAAATGTGAGTTTTAAAAAGCCCGTATACGTTGATCAGACGGTGGTCGCGACTGGCTGGATTAAAGAGCAGAAAAATAAACGCAAATATCTGA
>JAYYHP010000176.1:0-6562 GCA_036148335.1 Pseudomonadota bacterium | reverse complement strand
ACGGCCATTCAATTGCTGCTGAAAATAATCCCGGCCATTGATCACCGTCACCACCAGATTCCCCGCCAGCAGTACCACCACCAGCAATCCGGTTAACAAAGAAAATAGTTGTCTGAGAGTCATCGTTTATAAGTCCATGCCGAGGTTATTCATTCGGACCCGCAAGTCCGTCCATAGGTCAAGCTTGTTCGGGTTACCCAACAGTATCCCTTCGCCCTTCATTCTGTCGAGCCACATGCCGTTACCGTTGAAGCTGTACACCGGGTCAAGATCCGGTCGGCGACTGGCGGGAACGATCTTTTTAATCAAGTTATCCAACACCAAAGGCACTGCGCCCGGCTCGGGAAAGTACGCCAGCACCATGTGCGCCTGATTCAGCCGCACTGCCTTCACGTAGGTGATACGCAACTTGGTGACATCCACGCCCAACTGAATCAGGCTGTAGTACTTGGCAATCACATAGTCTTCGCAGTCACCTCCGTTGGTGCCAAGCGCTTCGTAGGGCGTCGCCCAGTAATCAATCTGGCCCCAGTGTTTGTCATCATTATGAAAAGGCAGCCGGGTATTAAAGAAGTGATTCACTTCTTCCAGTTTGCGGCTTTCGGAGTAATTGGCCGCCCGGTGCAACATGCGACGCCAGTCATCAATCCGTCGTGCCGCGCGCTCATCGTAGTCCTGCTCGGCCCGGGCGGTCAGCTCATCAGGCACCCAACGGCTGGCATCGGCCATCAGCAACGACGATGCCAACAAGGCTGCCAATGGCCATCGACTCGCTCGGGCAAGAGGGATGAAGGGGACGGGCATTTCGTGAAAAATCCGAAAAATCACAAGGTCTTTTCACTATAGACGGTGCTGCTGAATTCGCCGCCCGACGGGCCTTGCTGGACGCTGAGGGTCTTTTTCGGCAAACTCCCAGCAGATTGACCCGAATTCGGACACAGACATGCCACGTATCCTGCTCCTCCAGGGGCCCAACCTGAATCTCCTCGGTACCCGGGAGCCTCACATCTACGGTTCTACGACCCTCGCTGATATTGAAGCGACGCTGCGCCCTCAGGCTGAGGCCGCTGGGTTTGAACTGGAACAACTGCAAAGCAACGCCGAACACGTGTTGCTGGATCGTATTCATGCCGCCCGCGATGACGGTACTGCGTTTATTCTGATTAACCCCGGCGCCTTCACGCACACCAGTGTAGCCTTACGCGACGCGCTGGCCGGTGTTGCCCTGCCGTTTATTGAAGTGCACATTTCTAACGTGCATGCGCGCGAGCCATTCCGCCAACACTCGTACTTGTCAGACATCGCCCAGGGCGTGATCTGTGGCTTAGGTGTGCAAGGCTATGAACTGGCGCTTCAGGCGGCCGTTAAGCAGGTGAACGCCTGATGTCATGGATTCAGATTCGCGTTCATACGCACAGTGACCTGGTATCTCAGGTCGAAGACACCTTAATGGAATGTGGTTCTTTATCGGTGACGCTGAAAGACGATGCCGATCAGCCCATTCTTGAGCCTGAGTTGGGCACCACGCCTATCTGGGATGACACCTGCGTGATTGGCTTGTTTGAGGCCAGCCGCGACCCGGACGAACTCAGCGCACAACTGAATCAGGTGTTTCAGCTCAAAGCCAAAACCGAGCTGCCACGCCACAAAATTGAAATTCTGGAAGATAAAGACTGGGTGCGCGAGTGGATGGATAACTACCACCCGATGCAATTTGGCTCACGCCTGTGGGTCTGCCCTAGCTGGCGTCAGCCACCCGAGGCCGATGCAGTGAACCTGATGCTGGACCCCGGTCTCGCGTTTGGTACTGGCACGCATCCAACCACCAGCCTATGTCTGAAATTTCTGGATCGGGAAATTGAAGGCGATGAACTGGTCGTCGACTTTGGGTGCGGCAGCGGCATTCTGGGCATTGCCGCCCTACTGCTGGGCGCCAAGCAAATGGTGGGAACGGACATCGATCCGCAGGCATTGATCGCCACCCGCGATAACGCCAACCGCAACGGCGTCAGCGAAACGCAGTATGACGTCTATTTGCCGGAAGATACACCAGCAACTCAAGCAGATGTGACGGTGGCCAACATTTTGGCCGGTCCTCTGGAACAACTCGCGCCGACCATTGCCGGGCTCACCCGTGCTGGTGGTAAACTGGCGCTTTCCGGATTACTCGCAGAACAAGCCGAGACCATTTCACGCTGCTACGGACAGTGGTTCACCATGAACCCGCCGGAACAGGAAGGTGACTGGATTCTGCTGACAGGGATAAAGCGCTGATATGATGCTGTTTACGCAGGTTACCCGTTGTCCTCATTGCCAGACCAGTTTTCGGGTCAGTGATGAACATCTCGAAGCAGCCAAAGGGCTGGTTCGTTGCGGGTCCTGTTTGCAGGTTTTCAACGCCACCGACTACCTTATCAGCAACGACGAACATGCTATCTCCGGTGAACCAACCGGCGAGCCGGCCGATAAGCAAGCTGACAACACAGCGACGGAAAGCCCTGACGACAGCGTTGTTGAATCTCAAACTCCTGAGGCAGCGACTGCGGAAGTCACCAGCGAACCCGTGCGCCGCTCCCCAGAACCACTCGCCTTTACCTTCGCCGATGACGACGAGCCAGAGCCAGAGCCAGAGCCAGAGCCAGAGCCAGAGCCAGAGCCAGAGCCAGAGCCAGAGCCAGAGCCAGAGCCAGAGCCAGAGCCAGAGCAGGCTGACAGCGTCTCCGCTGTCAGTAAAGCTGAGATGGACGACTTTGAACCTCTGTCACCTAAGCGCTCTGACGAACACAAAGCGGCACTGGCCAACCACTTGGTTGACCTCAGTGCCGACGACGATGACGACGAAGATTTCGACCTCGATGGCGCCCTGCTGATTTCTGATGATGGCATTCTGCCGGTTGATCAACACGACGATCAGCAGGACGACACTCAACAAGACGAACTGCACGCCGAGGCGCAGACGTCACCGGGCACTGGCGCCAGCCCAGCGGCGAGCGAAAGCCCAGCGGCAAGCGACAGTAATGGCGAGTACGCCGATATCGTAGCCGCATCCTCCGACGCGGAATTCATCGATCCATTGGCCGATGTAGAGGCGATCTACGATGACGAGCAGCCAGCTGGCGAAATAATCAGCGCCGAGTCCGAGACAGAGAACGACGCAGACTCAGACACAAACGCCGACGACGATCTGTTGGCCGGTATCATGGCCCTGGAAGACGAGCCAGCCGACAACAACACACTGGCATCGCTGGATGATAATGATGTCCTTGAAGTAAGCGACAACGCATTCGCAGCGGATGAGGCCGATGCCAATCACACGGAGCAATCGGCATCCGACGAGGATAACATGCTCGGTGGTCTGAGTCTGGAACCGGCGCAATCTACTGATTTTGGTCTGTCGGACGCAGACGAGTCCAAAGCTTCTTCCGTTGAAGATGCGCCAAGCCCCACATCGGCAGAGACGTCAGCAGAGACAAACGGCGAAAACAGCGAAGCGCTCTCGGACAAAGAGAGCGCACAGGGAGAAGACTCTTCGACAACGAGCGGCCCTGAAGAGGAAGACACCTTCGACTTCCTGCTGGATGAATTCGGCAACGAAGACATCGACAGTGATTTCGAGTTTGATTCCGACGACAACGCCCTCGGCGACCTGGTCATCACCTCCGATGAACCGGCGTCCGTCCTCGAAAGTGATTCATCCACGACAACAGAAAACGAGCCTGAACAGGCGTCAGGCAACGAGCCTGGTGGCACTGTTGATGACACTCCGGACGACGCTAATAATGACGGGCTGGACGATTTCGCCGGACTGCTGGACGACGCCATGAGCGAAGCCGGTGGTGATGGCGCCGACTCGCTGGATGACATGCTCGCCGCCGCTGAAGCCGCTGAGAATCAGCCATCGACAGAAACCACTCAGGACGACGCGCTCGATAACCTGCGCTTCCACGACAACATGGAAGCCACGGATGAACTCGAAGACCTGTTAGGCGAGGTGAAAAAGCCTCAGCCGAAAACCAACGAATATACTGCCAATCTGTCCGAGCTGGTCTCGGGCGATTTCTCAGACATCGCGCCACCTTCGGATGACGAATACACCGAAGATGACGACGAAAGTTGGGCGCTGGGGTTATTGGAAGGCAGCAATACCAGCCAGACGGGCTCCGACCTGCCTGATCCGGATCTGGATTCCATTGCCGAGTTCGAACGTGGCGGCGAGTTCTCATTTACTGACTTGCACCAGCAACAGCGTCAGACACCGCAAGACGACGAGCCTTACGTTGACGATTATGTCGATGACTACGTTGATGAGTACGTCGACGACACCCAAGACGACGTCGCCCATGAAGAAATTCATTTCAACGAACTGCCGCCGCACGATGCACTGAACGACCTGTCCGACAGTGCGACCGACAACACCATGACGTTAGGTGGCAACCTCGACAGCAATAACGAAGTAAAACTCGACGTACCACAAGCGGCGCTCGATCCTATTGAGTTCCGCAAAGAAGCTCAGGCACGGCGCATGAATTGGTTGTGGGGATTACTGGCCCTGCTGCTCATTGTGGTTGCCGCATTGCAAACAGCATGGTTCCGACTGGATACCTGGTCCCGTGATACCACCTTCCGTCCTTATTACGCTCAGGCATGCGCCATGATCGGCTGCGAGCTGCCAGGCATTCAGGACGTCACTCGCATCCGTGCCTCCAACACAGTCTTTAATCCGCATCGCTCGGAAGCGGATGTTCTGGTGGTGGATACACTGCTTACTAACGCTGCGGAGCACCCTCAGCCCTACCCGGATGTTGAGCTGGAATTCCGCGACTTAAATGACCGCATTGTCGCGCAGCGTACCTTCTCGCCAAGCGAGTACCTGGCCGGTGATGTCCTCCCGGGCGATCAGATGCCGCCGGGCGTCCCTGTGCACATCGCCATTGAGGTCGTAAACCCCGGTCCGGAAGCGGTTTCACGCCGTGTTTTCATACGCGGAAATCAATAAGAGTCAAGCCCGAAATTGAGCATTTTCTGCTCAATTTCCCCTTTATTCAGACAGGTCTTGCGAGTATCATAGCGCCTCTTTTTTCGCGCACTTTTTAACCAGAAGGCCACTGTCTTCCATGCCGTCTATTGGTCCTTATACGCTACCGAACCCTGTGGTTCTGGCTCCTATGGCGGGGGTCACCGACCGTCCGTTCCGGCAACTGTGCCGCGAACTTGGGGCGGGCCTGGTGGTGGGCGAAATGGTTTCCGGTAAGCCTGAACTGCGCAACACACGCAAATCCAAACTGCGCCTCGATCACACCGGCGAGCCTGAACCGATTGCCGTTCAGATTGTTGGCGGTGAACCGCAAATGATGGCCGAAAGCGCTCGCTTCAACGTCGACAACGGTGCGCAAATCATCGACATCAACATGGGCTGCCCGGCCAAAAAAGTGTGCAACAAGGCTGCGGGCTCGGCGTTACTGCGCGATGAAGCCCTGGTGAAAGATATATTACAGGCGGTGGTTGAGGCGGTGGACGTCCCCGTCAGCCTGAAAATCCGCACCGGCTGGTGCCCGGATTCACGCAACGCCGTACGCATTGCCAACATCGCCCAGGAGAGCGGCATTGTCTCGCTGGCCGTCCACGGCCGCACCCGAGCCTGTGGCTACGCCAATACCGTCGAATACGACACCATCCGCGATGTAAAACAAAGCATCGACCTGCCGGTATTTGCCAACGGTGACATCACCGACGCACGCAAAGCGGCCGAGGTCATGCGCTACACAGGTGCCGATGGCGTACTGATTGGTCGTGCCGCCCAAGGCAGTCCCTGGATCTTCCGTGAAGTGGTTCATTACCTCAATACCGGCGAGCAACTGCCCGCCCCAGAGCTGGCCGAAGTCCAGCAGATTCTGGAAAAGCACCTGCACGGTCTCTACGAATTTTACGGTGAGTACCTTGGCGTACGCATCGCTCGGAAACACGTCAGCTGGTACCTGAAAAGCCAGCCGGGCGATGGTTTCCGCAAACAGTTTAATCAATTGGAGAGTCCCGACGCGCAGCTCGCCGCTGTCGCTGAGTATTTTCGGGATAAAGCGTTACGAAAGGAAGTAGCCGCATGAGCACAGAAGCAATCTTAAGACAGGTCGAACCAGTGACAGAACCCGCGAAATCTGAGAATCATTTCAACACCATCGCCGACTCAACCCACACCCTGCGCGAAAGCGTTGAGATCGCACTGAAAAACTACTTTGACGCCATGGACGGACAACCCGTCTCTGAACTGTACGACATGGTACTGGCCGAAGTAGAAGCCCCCCTGCTGGAAACCGTCATGCGTTACACCCGTGACAACCAGACCAAAGCGTCCATCGTTCTGGGCCTGAACCGTGGCACGCTGCGCAAGAAACTCAAACAGTACGGCATGCTCTGATCCGCACTGACGACACCTCACACTCACGTTAACGAATACAGTACCCTATGAGCACTCATATCCCTGCAAACGAGACTCCCGCCGATATTACTCCGGTTCGCCGCGCACTCATCAGTGTGTCTGACAAAACCGGTATCGTTGAATTCGCCC
>JAYYHP010000175.1:0-14281 GCA_036148335.1 Pseudomonadota bacterium | reverse complement strand
TGATCATAATCATTGCCATTGTGCTGGTGGTATTGCTTGCAGGTGGCGGTGCCGCGGCGTTTTTCCTGTTGGGTGGCGAGGACGAAGACGCTGAGGGAGCGGAAGAGGAAGTCGTGGAAGAGGTCATTGAAGAGCCTGAGATTCCCGCTCAGTACGTCAAATTAAAGCCTGAGTTTGTGATCGGTTTTCAGGCGGGAGCGCGTCAACGTTTTGTCCAGCTCAGTATAGAACTGATGACTCGTCATCAATCCGTTGTCGACGCGCTGGAGCTGCACTCGCCGATGATCCGCAACGAGGTGATTCGCATTGTGAGTAGTCAGGAATTTAATACCCTACGGACCACCGAAGGGCGCGAGAAATTGCAGGCAGATCTGTTGGCGCGAATGACAGAACTGATGGAAAAAGAAGCCAGCACAGAGGCCATTGAAGCCGTGCTGTTTACCAACTTTGTGATGCAGTAGGAAAGAGTGTGCAGGATTTACTGTCGCAAGATGAGATTGATGCGTTACTGCACGGCGTAGATGACGGTGACATTGGCCCGGAAGAAGAGGTCGATGCCGCTGGCGTAAAATCCTATGACCTGAGCAGCAACGACCGCATTGTTCGCGGGCGTATGCCAACGCTGGAAATGATTAACGAGCGCTTTGCCCGTTATACACGCATCAGCATGTTTAATTTCCTGCGACGCAGCGCCGACGTGTCCTCTGGCGGCGTACAGATTATGAAATTTGGTGAGTACATACATACCCTGTATGTACCGACCAGCCTGAATCTGGTGAAAATGCGCCCATTGCGTGGCACGGCACTGTTTATTCTTGATGCCAAGCTGGTGTTTAAGCTGGTGGACAACTTTTTTGGCGGCGACGGTCGTCACGCCAAGATCGAAGGTCGTGAATTTACGCCGACGGAAGTCCGTGTCGTGCAGTTAATTCTGACCCAGGTATTCACCGACATGATGGAAGCCTGGCACCCGGTATTGCCGGTGGAATTTGAATACGTGGGTTCCGAAGTGAATCCGGCCATGGCCAATATTGTCAGCCCCAGTGAAGTGGTGGTGGTGAGTACGTTTCATATCGAATTAGACGGTGGTGGCGGTGATCTGCACCTGACCATTCCGTATTCCATGATCGAGCCCATGCGGGAAGTACTCGATGCCGGGACCCAGACCGATCACGATGAGGTGGACGAGCGCTGGCAGCAGTCCATGCGCGAGGACATTCTCGACGCCAAAGTAGAAGTGCATGGCACGGTGGTCGAGCGTGATATTTCATTACGGGAAGTTGCCAAATTAAAAGCTGGCGATGTGATCCCCGTAGAAATGCCTGAGGAGTTCATCCTTGAGGCGAACGGTATTCCAGTATTCAGCGGAAAGCTGGGTATTTCAGACGACAATCTGGCGGTAAAAATTATCGACCAGCTCAATCACAGACGACGCTGACAGGAGCGGTATATGAGTGACGAAAAGGATCAGGATCAGTCTCCCGAAGAGACGCCAGAGGCAGCGGATGGCGCGTCTGAGGATCTGGACCCACAGGCACTTGCTGACGAAGTTGCCGGTGGCGTAGAAGAAGCCAACAGCGAAGACCAGGCCTTGGCGGACGAATGGGCCGCGGCGATGGAAGAGTCGGGCGATTCCGAAGGCGATGACATTGACGATCTCGTGAATGACGCGGTTCAGCAGGTACAACTGGATGAACTGAAAGACGAAGGCGGGCCGGTACAGAGCGACGGCAATCCGGAACTCGATGTCATTCTGGATATCCCGGTGCGCATTTCGATGGAAGTAGGTGCCACTAAAATTCCGATCCGCAACCTGTTGCAATTAAATCAGGGCTCAGTGGTTGAACTTGACCGCTTGGCCGGTGAACCACTGGATGTCCTGGTTAATGGGACCTTAATCGCCCACGGTGAGGTGGTGATGGTGAACGATAAATTCGGCATTCGACTGACCGATGTGGTCAGCCAGAGTGAGCGAATTCATCGGTTACGTTAATTCGTTCGAATACGCCTGACGTCAGCCTACAAAGGGGAAGCTGTTTGAAAACATTGTTCGCAATCGCGGTCAGTCTACTGTTTAGTCCCATTGTCCGTGCGACCCATGTGGCTGGAGCGGCAGTGAGTGCCGGTGCGACCGTTGCAGCAGATAGTGCGCCCATGCTGACCACCGATCCGATGGCCAGTGCTGGTAAAGTGGCCATGTTTCTGGTGCTGATTCTGGGGTTGATTGTTGGGCTGGCGTGGTTAGCGAACCGGGTGCGCATGATTCAGCCAAGTAGCCGCCAGGGTGCCCTGTCACTGGTGTCTGTGTTGTCCGTCGGACAGAAAGAAAAAATAGCCATTGTTCAGGCCGGTGAGCAGCAAATTGTGGTGGGCATTACCGCGCATTCGATCTCCACGTTGGCGACGCTTGATGAGCCGATCGAACAGGATACGGTGACTCGTCCGGATTTTGCCAGCGTGCTCGCTAAGGCGGTGAAAAAATGACCGCGGCAAGATCGACCTGTCTCACATGGCTGTTGGCCGTTGCACTGAGTTGTCTGGGCTCAAGCGTATGGGCCGACGAGACGGCTGGCCAACAGGTTGATCCATCGGTGTTATTGGCACCGGTGTCATCGCAAACGGTGGGGCAGGCGCCCCCGGCTCCGGCATCACTTCAATCTCAGGCCCTAGGTAATGGACAGGGACAAGGACAAGGACCACTTACGGGCAGCGTGGCTCAACAAGCTGGCGCCCTAGCTAACTTCGGCATTCCCGCTGTGGTGTACAAAGCCAACGAAGATGGCGGTGAGTACACAGTCACGATTCAGATTCTGACCATCATGACGTTGCTGACGGTATTACCGTCGCTGCTGATTATGATGACGTCGTTTACCCGGATCATTGTGGTGCTGGCGATTCTGCGTCAGGCCATTGGTTTGCAGCAAACGCCTTCTAATCAGGTGCTGTTGGGGCTGTCGTTATTTTTGACGCTGTTTATCATGATGCCAGTGTTTCGCATTATTAATGCTGAGGCTATCCAGCCCTATTTAGCCGAGCAGGTGACTCCGGGCGTCGCACTGGAGCGCGCTGTAGAACCCTTACATGAGTTTATGCTGGCGCAAACACGTGAGACGGATCTGGATCTGTTTGTGCGCATCAGTGGCCGTACTGATATTGCCAGCGCCGACGAAACGCCGATTCATATTCTTATTCCAGCCTTTATTACCAGTGAATTAAAGACGGCGTTTCAGATTGGCTTTTTAATCTTTATTCCGTTTCTGATTATCGATTTGGTCGTCGCCAGTATTTTGATGGCCATGGGTATGATGATGCTTTCCCCCATCATTATTTCGCTGCCGTTTAAAATCATGCTGTTTGTGCTTATTGATGGTTGGGCACTGATTATGGGTACGCTAGCCAACAGTTTCGGGACGGTGTAGGAGGGCATTATGACGGATGCAGTCATCGGCGATATCTTCACTAACGCACTCTATATTGTGCTGACGTTAGTGGTCGTCATCATTGTTCCGAGCCTGATTGTGGGTTTGATGGTCAGTACCTTTCAGGCCGCGACTCAGATTAACGAACAGACGCTGAGTTTCTTACCGCGTTTAATCGTGACACTGTTGGCCATTATTATGTTTGGGCCTTGGGCGGTTGGCGCCGTACTCGACTTTACCCGGGATATTTACACCAACATTCCCTTCATCATTGGCTGACGCCTATGTTCGAGATTAACGCACTGGATGTCAGTCACTGGGTCAGTCGTTACGTTTACCCCTTTGCGCGAATCTCCGGGTTGCTTATGGTGATGCCATTGATCGGCACTCGCATGGTGTCGTTGCGCGTCCGTTTATTGTTGGCCGTTGCCATTACGCTGGTCGTAGTTCCCGTACTGCCTCCTATGCCAAAGCCTGAAGCCATCTCGCTGGCGTCGTTTATTATCGTGTTGCAACAACTCCTGATCGGCATTCTGTTGGGGTTTGTGGTCGAGTTATTAATGCAGGTGTTTGTGATTGCGGGTCAGTTAATCGCGATGCAGACGGGTTTGGGTATTGCGACTACGGTGGACCCCAGTCAGGGGGCCTCGGTGGTGGTGATTTCCCAGTGGTTTTTGTTCATGGTCGGTTTGGTGTTTCTCGCCTTAAACGGCCATCTGGTGTTAATCGAAATTCTGGTCGACAGCTTTTATTCCCTGCCTATCGGTATGCTTGGCTTTTCGGCAGAGCAATTTGGCATGCTGGTGCGCTGGAGTGGCTGGATGTTGGCGGCGGCGGTGGTGATCGCCTTGCCCGCGCTCACGGCGCTTCTCATTGTGAATCTCGCCTTTGGTGTCATGACGCGAGCCGCGCCTCAATTGAATATTTTTGCCTTGGGTTTTCCAGTCACTATGATCGTCGGTCTCGCCATTATGTGGCTCAACATGGAAACCATGGCGCTGGGGTTTCAGGGGTACATGGATACCCTGTTTGAGTTTCTGAAAAAGCTGGTCAGCGGGTAACGCCATGGCAGAACAAGACAGCAGTCAGGAAAAAACCGAACAACCCACGCCCCGAAGGCTTGAAAAAGCCCGTGAAGAGGGGCAGGTTCCGCGTTCCAAAGAGCTTGGTACGACGCTGGTGTTGGGATTGGGCGCCATTGGTCTACTTATTTTTGGGCCGTTTGTCAGCGATCGGGTAGGGCGCATGGCCCTGCACAGTTTTTCGTTTGATCGCGAGACCGCCTTTGATACCGGCATGATGAGCTCGTACCTGATGGCGTCAGCCATGGATGCCGCCATCGCACTGATTCCCTGGTTGGTGCTGGTCGTTGTCGCAGCATTTGCTGGCCCCTTGCTTGTCGGTGGTTGGTTATTCTCGACCAAAGCCATTACCCCTAAGCTGGATCGTATTAATCCGCTGAGTGGTTTAAAGCGGATGTTCTCCATGAACTCGCTGGTAGAACTGATCAAAGCCTGGGCAAAAGTACTTGTCGTGGGCACCGTCGCCTGGCTGGTGATTTTGTTTTTCTTTCAGGACGCCATGCAAATCCAGTTCGAAAGTCTCGAAGCTGCTATTGATCACACAGTCACCATCATTCTCTGGAGTGTGGTGGCACTGTGTTTGTCGACGGCACTCATTGCAGTGGTGGATGTGCCCTGGCAGATCTACAGCTTTACCAAGAAAATGCGCATGTCGATGCAGGAGATCAAAGACGAATTTAAAGAGACCGAAGGCAAGCCTGAGGTTAAAAGTAAGGTTCGTCAGTTGCAGCGTGAAATGGCCAACCGACGCATGATGGCAGACGTGCCCGAAGCCGATGTGGTCATCACGAACCCAACTCACTATTCAGTCGCATTGAAATATCAGGCCGGCAGCATGGCCGCACCAATCTTGTTGGCCAAGGGTAGTGATCAGGTCGCGTTGAAAATTCGCGAAATCGCCAAAGAAAACAACGTACCGCAAATGCAGGCGCCGCCGTTGGCTCGTGCCATTTATACCCATACCCGTGTGGGCGATGAAATCCCTGAAGGCCTGTATGTCGCAGTGGCTCAGGTGCTGGCTTACATCTATCAAATGGATATGTACGCTAAGGGCCGTGGACCTAAGCCAGAACGTAAGCCAGCCATGCCGATTCCGAACGATCTGCGCGTGGACCCTGACCCTGAAACGTAAAAATTTTTCGTTAATTGCCTAAGCAGGAACGCTTCTTGCGATACCTCTTGTCAGAATCAAAATTTTGACAGGTGACAGAATGGCGACGGCATCCCAGAGTGGTTTGACGGGGCAATTAAAAAGCGGGGCTTCTATCCTGATGCAGGGCAACCTCGGCATTCCGGTAATGCTGCTGGTGTTGCTGGGCATGATGACCCTGCCACTGCCACCGTTTCTTCTGGATACCTTTTTTACCTTCAATATCGCCTTATCCATCGTGGTTCTGTTGGTGAGTGTGTATGCCAAGCGTCCACTCGATTTTGCGATTTTCCCAACCATTCTATTGATCGCGACGCTGTTACGTCTTGCGCTCAACGTTGCCTCCACGCGAGTGGTATTACTGTACGGCCATGAAGGCGGTGACGCAGCCGGTAAAGTGATCGAGGCCTTCGGTGAAGTACTGATTGGCGGTAACTACGCCGTCGGTCTGGTGGTATTTATGATTCTGATGATCATCAATTTTGTGGTGGTCACCAAAGGTGCGGGGCGTGTTTCGGAAGTCTCCGCTCGTTTTACTCTGGACGCCATGCCCGGTAAGCAGATGGCCATTGATGCGGATCTGAATGCAGGCCTCATTGATGCTGAGCAAGCTAAACAGCGTCGCGGCGATGTCGCTGCCGAGGCGGATTTTTACGGTGCGATGGACGGTGCCAGTAAATTTGTAAAAGGCGATGCCGTCGCCGGTATTCTGATTCTGATCATTAACGTCGCTGGTGGCTTTGCCATTGGTATGGCGCAACACAACCTGACCTTTAATGATGCGGTGTCTGCATACACCTTGCTGGCCATCGGTGATGGTCTGGTTGCACAGATTCCGTCGTTACTGCTGTCGACCGCAACCGCCATCATGGTGACTCGCAACGGCGGCGACGAAGACATGGGCCAGCAGGTGTTTGGTCAGATGTTTGGTTCTTCCCGTGCGCTGGCTGTGTCTGCTGCTTTGCTGTTGTTGATGGGCGTCGTCCCCGGCATGCCACACACAGTATTTCTCAGTGCCGCGTTGGTGGCAGGCGTGGCCGCTTACATCATTCACTGGAAGAAAGAAGGCGGTGAGCTTGGCGATGCCGTTGCCCGCCGTTTGGGTGTCACCAGTGCCGTCAAAGGCGGTAAAGAACTGGCGGCACCGGGGCAGAATGCGCTGGCAGCCCCGCAGGAAAAAGCCGCCGAAGCCATGAAGCAGCTTGAAGTCAAAGAGCTGGGTTGGGATGACGTTGAGGCCGTGGATCGCGTCGGGCTGGAAGTCGGCTATCGCTTGATTCCTCTGGTGGACAAAAACCAGGGTGGACAGCTGCTCAATCGCATTAAAGGCGTGCGCCGCAAGTTATCGCAGGAACTCGGTTTCCTGATTCCGTCCGTTCATATTCGCGACAACCTCGACCTGTTACCCAATCAATATCGCCTGACGCTGATGGGGGTCACCCTCGCAGAAGCGGAAATTCATCCTGAACGAGAGTTGGCCATTAATCCGGGACAGGTATTTGGCAAAATTGATGGGCAGGCGACGGTAGACCCTGCCTTCGGTATGGAGGCTTACTGGATTACCGCCGATCAGAAAGAACGCGCTCAGACCCTGGGCTACACCGTGGTTGATGCCAGTACCGTGGTGGCCACGCACCTGAACCAGAAGCTGCAGTACCACGCTCACGAATTGCTTGGCCATGAAGATGCGCAGGAACTGATCGATAAGTTGGCCAAAACCTCGCCTAAGCTCGCCGAAGAGCTGGTGCCAAACAAAGTCAGCATCAGCCAACTGTTGGGTGTTCTGCAAAACCTGCTGCGTGAGCAGGTGCCGATTCGTGATTTGCGCTCAATCGCCGAGTCTTTGGCGAACTCGCCAGCACAGAGTCAAGATATTGCCGCGCTGACTGCGGCCGCCCGTTTGGCTCTGGCCCGCATGATTACTCAGAATATCTTCGGAAACACCGACGAATTGCCCGTCATGACCCTCGATCCAGGGCTGGAACAGTTATTGCTGAAGACTCTACAGCAGAGCGCACAACAGGGTGGTCAGCAAGGTCTGGTACTCGAACCGGGCATGGCCGATACCTTGCAACGCTCATTAACCGAATCGGTACAGGTGCAGGAAGCGGCGGGTCATCCGGCGGCACTGTTAGTCACCTCGCAACTGCGTCCAGCCATGGCTCAGTTTGTACGCAACAGCATTCCGCAACTGCATGTGCTGGCGTATCAGGAAGTACCGGACAACAAGAGCATTACCATCGTCGCCGCTGTTGGCGGCCAGGCCTGACGGGGCTGAGTTATGAAAGTAAAACGATTTATCGCCGACAACATGCAGCAAGCGCTGCGCCTGGTATCCGCCGAACTCGGACCAGACGCTGTGATTGTCAGCAGTAAAAAGCTGGATCAGGGTATGGAGGTTGTGGCCGGTCTAAATGTGACCGACACACGTGAGCCAGCACAGCAGGAAGAGCTGGATCGTCAGCTACGTTTGCAACGCGAGCTTGAGGCCGCTAAGCAGGCGAGCCGCATGTCCGATGAGCGTCAGCGTCGCGAAGCTCTGGTGCGTCAGAGCGATCTCAGCGATACCGCAGGCATTCGCGATACTCTCGCGGCGCTGAAGCAAAGTCAGACGGTCACAGGCGCCGACTCTTCCGTTCCGGCAGGTGCGACAGACATGATGTACGCCCGCAAAGACGCCTCCGAAAGCGCCCCGATGCAGGTGGCGGATACCAATACCGATTATCAAACCCGGGCAGAGTACCAAACCCGCCTGCAGGAAATGCAGGGGGAACTGCGTGAATTAAAAGATTGGCTGGTCAGCCATCAAGGCAGTGCCTGGGACACGCATCGGCCCATGACCTGGCAACAGTCGCAACTGTGGCAGCGCTGTCAGGATCTGGGTCTGGAACCAGCTTGGGCGGATCGAATTGTCAGCCGTAGCACCGGCGATCATGAACTCGACGATGCCTGGAATAACGCCCTGTCATTGATTGAACAGGATCTGCCACTCATGCCGCCGGGCATGCTGGAGCAGGGCGGGCGGATTGCCTTGGTTGGGCCTACTGGCGCGGGCAAAACCACCACCATCGGGAAAATTGCCGCACGCTTTGTGCAGCGTCATGGCAGTGACTCTGTGGCGGTCGTGACATTGGATAACTACCGGGTGGCCGCCCACGATCAATTGCGCGCGTTTGCTCGCATTCTCGGCATCGAAATGAAAGTCGTGACGCAGGGCGGTGATCTGGCCAAAACCCTACAAACCGTGCGTCAGAAGAAATTAGTCCTGATTGACAGTGCTGGATTAGCCAGTCAGGACCCACACTTTTCCACACAATTGTCTATGCTTAAACAGGCTGGAGAAGATGTGCGCAAACTGCTCGTCCTGCCGCTGACCAGTCAGGCCAGATGCTTGCAGGAGAATTACGAGCACTTTCGCGGCGCGGGTCTCGATGGGTGTGTGTTCACCAAATTAGACGAATGCTTCAGCCTGGGTGCCGGGTTAAGCATTGCGGCATTAACCCGCTTACCACTGACACTGGTGACGGACGGCCCGCATATACCAGACGATCTGCATTATCCCGATGCAGCCCGGCTGGTAAAACTGGCGGAGCAGATGGCAAGAATGGCACGAACCCGTTGGCAGGCAGCCGAGGCGATGAGCCTCGCCAACCAACAGCAGAGTTTTCAACACGGAGTATAAGGCATCATGGCAAGTCACCCGGTTCAGGTAATAGCGGTAACTGGCGGCAAAGGCGGCGTAGGTAAAAGTAATGTCTCAGTGAATCTGGGCATTGCGCTGTCAGAGATGGGACGACGTGTTGTTTTGCTGGACGCCGATTTAGGCCTGGCAAACATCGATATCTTATTGGGCATCAGCTCAAACAAAACCATTGAGCACGTTCTCAAGGGTGAGTGCGATCTGCGGGAGGTTATGGTCAAAGGCCCCGGCGGTATTCGCATCGTACCTGCATCTTCCGGCACGCAGAAATTATCTCAATTAAATCCCATGGAGCATGCGGGCTTGATTCAGGCGTTCAGCGACATTGGCGATGACATCGACGTGTTGATTATCGATACGGCGGCCGGAATTTCTGACACCGTACTCAGTTTTGTGCGCGCCTCTCAGGAGGTTCTTGTGGTGGTCACCGATGAACCGACGTCGATCACCGACGCGTACGCTCAAATTAAGCTGCTGAATCGTGATTACGGCCTTTTCCGTTTCCGTGTGGTCGCAAACATGGTGAAGTCACCTCAAGACGGTATGGCGTTGTTTTCTAAACTGACGAAAGTGACGGATCGTTTTCTGGATGTGGCGTTGCAATACGTCGGTGCGGTTCCGTTTGACGACGCCGTGAAGCGTGCAGTTCAGCGACAGAAAGCTGTGATTGAGGCTTACCCACGCTCAAAAGCGGCAACGTCATTTCGTGCTCTGGGTAAAAAAGTGGACAGCTGGCCACTGCCTTCGACCCCTCGCGGGCATCTGGAATTTTTTGTAGACCGCCTGGTAGATCAGGTAGGAGCATGATTCGTGTCGACGGGAAGTTGTTTGGTGTACTCCGACGTTCAGAACATTAATTACGACGATTTGGTGCGCGAACACGCCGCACTGGTCAAACGTATTGCGCATCATCTGATGGGGCGTTTGCCGGACACTGTTCAGGTAGATGACCTGATTCAGGCGGGCATGATCGGTTTGTTAGAGGCGGCGCGAAAATACGACGGTGGCAAAGGGGCCAGTTTTGAAACCTACGCCGGTATTCGTATTCGTGGCGCCATGCTGGATGAAATCCGCAAAGGTGATTGGGCGCCGCGTTCGGTGCATCGTAATTCCCGGCGTATATCTGATGCGATTAAACAGGTCGAGGCCGAGAAAGGCCGCGATGCTGAAGATGGTGAAGTCGCGGCGCATTTAGGCATTAGTCTCGAAGAGTATTACCAGATTCTGCGCGACAGCAACGGCACGCGCTTATTCAGCTACGAAGAAGTGCTGGAAAAATCTGAATTTACCGCAGAGCAATTCGCTGATTCGCATCCCGGACCTGTGGACGGTATTGAGCGTGAGGCCTTTACCAAGCATCTGGCTCAGGCTATTCAGGGTTTACCTGAACGTGAGCAATTGGTACTGGCGCTGTACTACGACGAAGAATTAAATTTAAAAGAAATTGGCGCCGTTTTAGGCGTCAGTGAATCCCGCGTAAGCCAACTTCATACCCAGGCGGCCCATCGCCTGCGCGCTCGCCTCAGCGACTGGCTGTGAGCCAGACAGGGCGGGCGTTTCCTCGAATTATCAACGCCTTAGCTAACTTTCCAAAGATTCTCCTGACTTGCTGGATAAACCAATAACTGGGTCTACACTGATATCAAGACCGGCTTGGTTTGGAAAGTCGAATAGTGGAGGTCGCTTTGGACAAGAACATGAAAATTCTCATCGTCGATGATTTCTCAACGATGAGACGTATCGTTAAAAACCTGTTGCGTGATCTTGGTTTCACCAACACTCAGGAAGCGGACGACGGTACGACGGCGCTGCCGATGCTACAGAACGGAGATTTCGATTTCCTCGTCACAGACTGGAACATGCCTGGCATGACCGGCCTGGATCTGCTGAAGCACGTTCGTCAGGACGATCGCCTAAAGACGCTGCCTGTATTAATGGTAACGGCGGAGGCGAAGCGCGATCAGATCGTGGCGGCCGCTCAGGCGGGGGTAAATGGTTATGTTGTGAAACCCTTTACCGCAGCAGTGCTGAAAGAAAAAATCGATAAGATTTTTGAACGCGTCGAAGGCTGATCTAAGGAACCGTTATGGGGAATGTTAACCTCGATACCGGTGAGACTCCGGTCAGCACTGAGATTAAAGAGCTGGCTGAGAACATGCTGGAGAGCCTCGAACAAGGGGATCTTGGGCAGGCAGTAGCACTGGTCAACGACTTGAACGAATTGCGTGATCGAACGCTGTTCAATGAAATCGGGCGACTGACCCGGACTCTTCACGAGTCGATTAAAAATCTCAATGTGGATGCCGTAGGCGCCGCTTCCGAGATTGCAGATACCACCGACAAGCTTACCTACGTGTTGGAAATGACGGACAAGTCCGCCAACCGCACCATGGACATTGCCGATGCTGGTATTCCACTCGCACAGTCCATTGCTGATGATGGCCGTGCGTTGTCTGAGCGTTGGGCGCAATTCATGAAAAAAGAAATGAATTCCGCCGAATTTCGCTCACTCAGCCGCGATGTCGATGCTTATCTTAAGTCGACCACGGCCCATGCCGATGAAATTCGTACCCACTTTAACGACATCGTGTTGGCTCAGGATTTTCAGGATCTGACCGGCCAGGTGATTCATAAAGTGATTAATCTGATTCGCGATGTCGAAGGCAAACTGGTCACTATGGTGTCGATGGCCGGGCAGGTCGATCAGATTACTGGCATCAAGCATGACCTCGATAGTCAGCCAGAAAGCGAAAAAGAGAAAGACAAAGGCCCTGACATCAAAGCCGAAGGCCCTCAGATTGATACCAATCTGGATGGCGTTGTTGGCAGTCAGGACGATGTAGATGACTTATTGTCCAGTCTCGGTTTTTAAAGGAGCAAGTAGATGAGTTTCGATGCCGATGAAGAGATCCTCCAGGATTTTCTCGTTGAAGCGGGAGAGATTCTGGAGTTGCTCTCCGAGCAGCTGGTCGACCTGGAGCAACGCCCAGACGATAACGATCTCCTCAATGCGATTTTCCGTGGCTTCCATACGGTGAAAGGTGGCGCTGGCTTCCTGCAATTAACCCCGTTAGTGGATTGCTGTCACGCCGCGGAGAACGTGTTTGATACGCTGCGTAATGGTAAGCGTTCGGTGAACTCAGACCTCATGGACGTGGTGTTGAGTGCATTGGACACCGTCAACGAAATGTTTGACGCAGTACGCTCGGGCATCATGCCGGATGCGGCCGATCCTGCATTGATCGAGCATCTCCATCACCTTGCGTTACCCGAAGATGAGGCGCCTGCCGCAGCCGCAGAAGAACCGGCTGCAGAAGAATCGGCCGCGGAAGAACCAGCCCCTGTGGCAGATGCATCGGCTTCTGAAGCCAATGCCGAGTCTGAAGATATCACCGACGATGAGTTCGAACAGCTGTTAGATGCGCTGGACGAAGAAAAAGCCGCGGAAGCATCGGCCGCTTCAACGCCAGCCGCGGAGGCGACTCCACCTGCTGCTGATGACGGCGCCGATCTTTTTGGTGATGATGACTTCTTTGATATGGACGGTGATGCGGCGCCAGTGGAAAACGCCGATGAGATCACCGAAGACGAATTTGAAGCACTGTTGGATCAGATTCACGGCAAAGGCAAGCACGGTGGAGAGCCCGACGCCGAGACACCTGCGAAAGCGCCAGAGGCGGCAGCACCATCGCCTGCAGGCGGTGATGAGTTAATTACTGACTCCGAATTCGAAGAGCTGCTCGACCGTTTGCATGGTAAAGGTAAGCATGCGGCCGCGCCGGACAAAGATCTGGCAGCAGAAAGCGCTGCAGACGCAACCAGCGCAGAGAAGCCGAGTGCGCCTGCCAGTGCGGCTGCATCCAGTAGCTCCTCTCCAGAAGCAGCGGCTCCAGAAGCGACGGCACCTGCGGCCAGTACGCCTCAGAATGACAAGCCAAGCGGCGCTGCCGCTAAGCCATCAGAAGCGCCGAAAGCAACGCCAGCAAAAGCTCCCGTGACACCGATCAAAGCCGATAAACCTGCTGCTGCGCCAGCGAAAGCACCGGCCAAACCGGCGGGGCGTGCTGAGCCACGCAAGGCGGACAAAGATGGCGGTGCCGAGGCGACCGTACGGGTAGATACCCGTCGCCTGGATGACATCATGAACATGGTGGGTGAGCTGGTATTGGTGCGAAATCGCTTGGTGCGTCTGGGGCTGAAAAGTACCGACGAGTCCATGTCCAAAGCGGTGGCGAATCTGGACGTAGTCACGGGTGACTTGCAGGCATCCGTTATGAAAACGCGGATGCAGCCAATCAAGAAAGTGTTTGGTCGTTTCCCTCGAGTAGTACGCGATCTTGCACGCCAATTGAAGAAAGAAATCAATCTGGAACTGCGCGGTGAAGAAACGGATCTCGATAAAAACCTGGTAGAAGCACTGGCCGATCCACTGGTTCACTTGGTGCGCAATTCGGTGGACCACGGTGTTGAAGAGCCGGATGTCCGCGAACAAAACGGCAAGAGCCGCGTCGGTACGGTTATTTTGTCCGCCGAGCAGGAAGGCGACCATATCCTGCTACGAATTCAGGATGACGGTGCCGGTATGGATGCCGATGTTCTGCGCCGTAAAGCCGTTGAAAAAGGCATCATGGATCAGGATGCGGCGGATCGTCTGACGGACGTGGAATGCTTCAACCTGATTTTTGCTCCGGGTTTCTCAACCAAGGAGCAGATCTCTGACGTGTCTGGCCGTGGTGTCGGCATGGACGTGGTAAAAACAAAAATTACCCAATTAAACGGGACGATTTCTATCGATTCCCGTCAGGGTGAAGGCACCATTATCAGTATTAAAGTGCCGCTGACGCTGGCGATTATGCCAACGTTAATGGTGATGCTGAAAGATCAGGCCTTTGCCTTCCCACTGGTAAACGTGAATGAAATTTTCCATCTT
>JAYYHP010000174.1:0-10504 GCA_036148335.1 Pseudomonadota bacterium | reverse complement strand
TATCCGTATCAATAAAATCTGCATCCACAAGGCAGGAATAGAGCATACGACCCAGAACAGACAACTGAAAAAGTCCGTATGAGCGGTTTTTTGGATCAAGCGTCAGTCCTGGCAATGAAGGGCTGCCAGGCAAAGCAATTTCATCCTTCCATATAGGATCAAGCTGAGTAGCAGGTTCTGCCTGCAAACGCCCAGCCAGTGAAGTGATGGCTTGACCTGACACCTCTTCGGCCCCATCGGCTAAGCCTGCATGATGTCCGGCTATTCCATAGGCCAATAGGTGACCCACATTCGGGCCATATTTCTCAAGGGCAATACGCGCGCCCCACGTTGCATGATCTACTTTTTTAGGACTACCCTCTAAACGAGCCTGAAACTCTGCACAATATTTACCCAAGTCATGTAAAAGGCCTGAAATCTCAGCTAGACCCTGACCACCGAAGTGAGACGATTTTTGGGCTGCAAGCTCTCCCACTTTCTGTAAGTGGCTTGATAGCAGTTGCCAGTCAGCTTTTGACTCTTCGGGCGATGAATGTGCGTAATATTTCATTTACCGGTCCTGTTAATTTACCATCCCTGGCCGTCATTCCTTCGATCCTTCCCTGCGTTCGGCCTTTCGGCCTGCCCCGTTGCATTGGTTGTATCAACCGCTGCCTGCGTCCTGCCTGATCTATTCAATCGATCACGAGCCCACATCTCAATCACTGTACAAACCCACATGTCGGATTTTCCGGTAGGTCACCCCATGTATTGGGCTAATGCCTCCGCCGACTCCGGCGTTAACATCACTTGCTGGGCTTCGCTTTTGTCACGCAAGCGATCTAGCCCCAAATGGCGCATCACGTAGATGACGTTGGCGGCACGTACCGAATAGCTTCGGGTGTAGCGCCCTTGTTGGTCTTGAGTCATACAAAAATCAAAAGCGAGTGCTGCTTTTTTGTCGCTCTTTAGGCGTATGTCGGGTTCGATGGTTACGTCAACGTAGGTATTCCATTTGTGGTCTTGCTGGGCTGTTTTGTCTGCGGCGCCTTCGTCGTTGTAGACCTCTTTGATGCGCGAGAGGACGTAGTCGCGGTAGCCCTGATTTTTCTCGCACCAAGCCCGTGCATGCCAGCGCATGCCGTTGTGTACCAGGTTGTGTGGGCTGATGATGCGGTCTTCGTAGTCGGTTGTGCTTACTGATAAGTACGATATGTCTAGGCGGCGTTGGTGGCGGATGGCACTGAGTACGTGCCGGACAATCTCGGGCTCAGGATGGCGCTCAAACTGCCGCATCGGGAACATGTCTGTCGATTGCAGACATGTGGTGTTTTCCGGCAGGTCCATAGCCTGAAATCCAATCAGGTACTGCTCGAGGCTGCCGTTGGAATACTGCGGTACAAAATCTCGCGCTGGTTCATAGCCTTTGGTGCTGGCGTTGTAGTTGAGGTTGCCTGGGCTGGTGTGGTCGTACTTTTTTATCAGGCTACTGGCGAGGTCTCGTCCAATACCGAATTCCTGCATCAGATGCGAGGCATTGATCTGCCCTTCCCAGAGTGCCCGAAGCTCGATAAATCGAAGAATTAGCTGATGCTGATAGGAGACTTGCGTTGCCATGACTGCTTTCCGTAGCGAATGATCGTTGGGCAGCTTATCAGCATGAGGCGGCGTTGCATTTGTCGTCTGGCGACACGGATGGCGTTATATCCCGGATGGTCCAGCATAGAGATGTGAACCAGTTAACACGGCGTGCCTTTGCCGACAAACGCCCTTCTAATTGACAGGGTTATTGGTAGACTCAGGCCAAATTTTTGACAGAGAGTCGTTGGGTGGCAGGCCTTTACGAACGCAAACAAGCACTCGCGGCCGATTTGTATTGGTCGATTGAGGAGATGCGCGCCAAAGAAACCGGCAAGCAGTTTTTGCTTAAGCTGGCGCAGTTTCTGCCCGTATACAGCCCTGCTCTGCGCCAGCTGTACGGCGACTACGAAACTTACTTCACCAAAACTGCGGTGGTGATTCTGCCCGATCCGGTGGATTTTACGGCGACCTACTCTCACATTCCTGAGCAAGCGGTGAAGTCTACGGGCATTCTGCTGCACCCCACGCCGCAGGGAATTGGGGTCAATCTGCGCTTGCGCAATAACAAGACCATCAACCTGCCGTTAGAGAAGGCCTTTACCCTGATTCGATCGCAGCTGCGTGGGCCGTTTCTGCCGGTGATTAAACGGGGGGATTTGCGCGATTTTGATCAGCTGACGCCGTGTCTGCATCTGAACGCGCTGGCTTTAAACCACGCTGATACTCTGTCGCGCTTTGAGCGCCAGGACATCACTAAGGCGCTGGCGATGCGCGGTCATGAACTGCAGCTCGCCGCACACGCGTTTACTCTGTGAATACTACCGTTTAAAACAAGCCACTTTCACGCAACCGCACCACGGCTTCGGCGCGGGTACTGACGCCCAATTTGTCGAACAGTATGGTGAGGTAATTACGCACCGTGCTCGGAGCAAGATGTTGCTCGCTGGCGATGTCTTTATTGGTTTTGCCCGCCACCAGTGCCGTGGCAAGGTTGTGCTCCCGCGGCGTCAGCCACTGATAGCTGACGGTCGTCGGGCGCGGTACGCTGGCATGCAGTTCACCTTGCGCCGCCTGAGTGAGCATGTCGAGCAGGTGCTCGGGCGGTGAGTCACGATGGATGATGCCGACAACACCCGCCTGTGCGCACTGCTGTGCCATGATGGCATCTTTGCTGTGAGTCATGGCAACCACAGGTGAAGTCAGATGTGCCGGTAGATCGGCCAGAATGTCGAGCCCATGCTGACAGACGTCGATCATCAACACATCGGCTTTGCAGCTTGCGGTCACGGCATTGAGGTAGGTGCTGATGCTGTTAAACACGGCCGATTTGCCGAACTTTCCAGAGGTTTGAATCAGCGCACTGAGACCTTCCAGCACCAGTTGCTGCTGACCAACAATCGCAATGTTGGCGCCGTCGCCACCCTGTGACGATGAGATGAGGGATGTCATTCTGTGCCTCCATGGCATTGACTTCGTTAACGTCCGGGTCAGGAATTTATCACTGCTTCGCCTCTGCCGCTATGTCCTGAGGCAACAGGTGTCGCCGACCAACGAAACACGCACAACAGACATAACAAACAGGCAATAAAAAAGCCGCAATCTTTCGAATGCGGCTTTTTTATTATGTTTGGTAGGACTACCCAGATTCGAACTGGGGACCTCTACCATGTCAAGGTAGCGCTCTAACCAACTGAGCTATAGTCCTGACGTGCTGCGTATATTACTCAGGAGGCCTGCCCTGCGCAAGCCCCTGAGTCAGATTTATGCTGGCTATTTCTGTATGAAAATCAGACAGATAGCTTACACCCCCAGAATAATCTGGGCTTTCTCGCCTTGTTTTGGAGTGCACAGCGTAATTCGGCCTGACAGCGGCTTGCCGTTTTTATCCTCACGCGGAGCCAGATACGCTTTCACCGCTGCAGCGCGTTTATTCACCTCAGATGCCCAGCCATCACCCCATTGAGTGACCTCAGCCTTGGACGCTATCGGACAGACCTGCAGCTCCAGTGCGGCTTTTTTGCGCATCATCTCGCTCACGGTATCCAGATACGCCCGCTGCTCATCGTTGAGCTCGACCACGTTAGGCTCGAAGTTCAGGTCATTCAGGCGAATGGCAAAGAGTTGGTCGCCCGCAAACGACGCCAGGCTGATTAGCTGACCATAGGGCACCATGGATTGTTTGAGGTAATACAAGGTGGCGGTCTTCAACGCTTTGCGACTGATCTGGTTGACCACATCGTTGATGCCCACGTCCGGCTGACTGAGGTCACCAGAGAGCGGCACCTCAATGCGGATGTTGTTGTTGTCGTCCTTAAGAATCGACAAAGCGGTTTCGACGGGCATGGAGATCTGCTTGCTTAAGCGGTCAATGGCCTCTTCGTTGGCAGGTTCAAATTTGCTGTTTTGCAGCAGAATATTGAGCTTGCCACCCAGTTGTCCGTCGGTGATTTTGATGTCGGAGGTCACCCCGAGCATGCCTTTTTTCAGGCGATAGCCCATGGCCTGCACCAGGTACGGGTTAAACTCGACGAGGTTCATCTGCTCTATCGAGAAGTTCAACTGCCCTTCGGGATACTCGCCTTTCACACCCATCAGGCCGTTAGCACGAATGCGGTTGTAGTCGTCCAGCGCCAGTACCACATCGAGATCTATCCCCTGATCCAAGGCCTGCGTTGCTATGCGCCCGGTACGTAAGGTCAGCAGCTGTACTTGCGTGGTGACCGCTGGCGTGACGCCTTGATCGTTAAACGTAACGCTACTGCGCTGTTCATTATCCACCAGCTCGATGCCCGCGATGGTGACATTAAACGGCGCCGAGGGGTCATTAGCATCGCCGATCGCACGATCTGGTGTGGAGACTGATTCAGCGCCGGAGGCGACGCTTTCGGCAGCGGAATCGGCGGCAGCTTCCGCATTGTCAGCCGGAGATGCACTCGCAGGCACGTCATTACCCGCAGGCACGCCTTTGATAGAACCGTCCGCTAAACGCGTGGCGTTGGCTAATAAACCGTAGAAACGATGCACACCCATGGTCAGGCTATCGGGTGTTAGAGAGATGCCCGCAATCTCATAGTGAGCGAGGCTGACCATTGGTTCGTCGTTGGTAGGACGCACCACCAGATTATCAATGCTGGCCACACCGATATCTTGCGTCGTTGGCGTAGCGGCCACCTCCGATACACTCAGAGCCCCGAGCGTGAGGTGCCCTGCTTCCGGGTGCACCAGATGAAAGCCGTTCGCGGCCAGTTCATGCAAATTCGCGGACAGTTCTGTACTCAGATTGCTTACCTGAAGGCCGGAAGTCGTAATGGATTCCAGCCCAACGTCGGGTACCAGAGCCATCGCTGCGACATTCGCGCTCACCCCAGACAGCTGAATCTGATTAATGCTCAGATCATCCTCTGCCGAGCGCCAACGCAGTGCGCTGACCATCAGTTGGTCGAGCTGGGCTTTGTCCTGCTCGGGCAGTTGCGCCTTAATATTGTTAAGAATCAGGCCTTCAAGACTGGCCATCATGCCCTCTTCGAGCATGGCGAATTGCACCCCACGCAGCTCCAGTTCACTGAACTGCAGTTGCTCGACGCCGGGGACTTCAATGGCCAACGCAGAGAGAGCAACACTGCCTTCAATGGTTGGGCGCGAGAGCAACTGAGCGGCTTGCGCATTCAGAGTGAGAGTAATCGGCGCGGCCAAACGCACGACGGATGGCTCGGTGCTGTCCTCTTCATTGGCCGACGGTAACGCCAGTTCGAGAGACTCGAGAGTGATGTTCAGCGATATCGGTGTGTTATCTTCACTGCTGCTGATGAACTGGCCAGTACGCAATTCGTCCAGACGCACCGCTAAGCTCAGATTGTCCTGCTGCCAGCGCACACGGTCATCGGCCAGATGAATGTCATCCACCTGAATTGTCCAACCGGCAAGTGGATCATCACTGCTGTCGCTGTCAGAAGTTGGTTCCACCGCTGGTTCGGGGGCAGACTCTGTGCTGCTCGCCAGCTCAACACCGGCGAGGCTCAGGCCATCCGCCGACTGTGCGCCGCGAAAGCGCAACCCATGAATACCAATGCTCTGTACGTGCACGGTTTTATCAAACAGCGCCGATAGATTGAGGTTAATGGCCACCTGCTCAGCGCCGACGTCAGCCTGCTGAGAAGCCTGGAAATCCGTGCTTGTCTGACCCGTGCCTGTCTGGATCGGATAGCTGGCTTCGACGTTGGTCAGGGCGATTTCGCCGGACAGGGGCGACAGCGTCCAGCCACCGATTAATAACGAATGCCCTTCCCCCTGCTCGCTGTACCATTGCTCTGCCATGCGCATGGCAAAGAATGGAACGACCAGAAAAATCAGTAAATACAGCAGCCCCACAACCAACAGTAAGGCGCGAAGCCAGCGCAGCGGCCATGGAAGGCGGGATCGGGAGTGTGCGGTCATACGTCCTCGTTGAATTTAGGCCAGAGCTGATCACGAAGCCCACTGGCTCGTACCGTCTGGTGTTGCAGTGCCTGTTGCCAGCATGACTCACTGACCTGACACCAAAAATGGGATTTTGCCCGAGTAATGGCGGTGTATACCAGCTCGCGGGTGATCACGGGTTGCCATTGCGGCGGCAGCAGTAATCCAACCTCAGCAAATTCTGAGCCCTGGCTTTTGTGCACCGTCATGGCAAAGGCGGTTTCGTGGCTCGGCACACGCCCCGGCGATAAGTAGCGCAAGCCGCCATCGGCATCGCGGAATACCACGCGGTCGACGATGTCTGAGCCTTCTCCTTCTTTTACGGCCAGTAAGATACCAATGTCACCGTTGTATAAACCAATGTCGTAGTCGTTGCGGGTAATCATAATGGCGCGCCCCGGATACCAGGGCTGGTGAGTATCTCGCAACAAACCGTGCTGAGTTAACAGACGCTCAATCTGGCGATTAGTTTCTTCGACGCCCCAAGGGCCGTTGCGCAAAGCCAGCAATATCTGAAAACGATCAAAGGCATCCAACACCGCTTCGGGCGACGATTCTGGGTCGGCGACCCGTTCGCAATACTCGCGATAGCCCTCCAGTACGCGCGTTTGCCACGACTCATCCGCGGCCAACACATGCACGTCATCGGTCTGCGGTGATGACAACACGGCAACGGCATTGGCCGCATCACCGGCGTTGACGGCACGGGCCAGTGCGCCAATGCCACTGTCTGCACTAAAGCGATGGGAGGTTCTGAGTTGCACCATGGCGTTTTGCATGGGAGAGCAAGGTGCTTCGGTGTACTCATCTAACGCCTGTCCAGTCAGTCCGGCAATCACCTCACTGAAACCGGGCGTCATGCCATGTTGATGGCCTGCGTCACAAAGATCGGCCAGCACACTGCCCGCCTCGACCGACGCCAACTGGTCACGATCGCCCAGCAAAATGAGCCGCGCCGTCGGCGACAATGCATTGAGCAAATGCGCCATCATGGGCAGGTCAATCATGGAGGCTTCATCCACCACCACACAGTCGTAAGGCAAGGTGCGCGTTTGATGGTAACGGAAACCGCGTGGGCTCCAGCCCAGCAAACGGTGCAAGGTAAAGCTATTGGCAGGAATACCTTCGGCATTGGCAATGCCACCGCGCTCACGCGCCTGTCGGATCGAATCGGTCATGCGCGCAGCCGCTTTGCCGGTCGGCGCGGCCAAGGCGATGCGCAGACTCGGTGCTTCGCTGAGCAGCGCACTGAGCAACTTGGTGACCGTGGTGGTTTTACCCGTCCCCGGACCACCGGTAATGACACAAAACGGTTGAAGACAGGCCGTGGCGGCGGCGACGGCCTGCCAGTCAGGGGCAGAATGAGTATCAAATAAATCGGCGGGCGCATGAAGCTCAAACAGCTCCGCCAAGGTGGTGGCCAACGCATTATTTGAGCGACTGGTATGTGCAAGGCTGCTTTCGGCAAATACGCGACCACGCACTTGAGCAAGGACTTGTTGCTCGTACTGAAAATAGCGATGCAGATACACCCGATATCCTTGCATTACGAGTAAGGGCGCATCCTGATGGTCTGTTTTAGAAGAGTTGAAGTCAGAACCATCTGAAGCACAATCTGAGGCAACATCCAAATCAACACCAAACACACCCACCGTACGACAGGCAGCCAACCATACCGTACATTCCGGTTGAGTCAGCCAATGAAAACCCGAATCCGCTCGGCTATTCAGGGTGAAACACACCTGGCCGCGACCGAGTGCCGCACTGGTGGCACAGGCAACGAATAACAGTGTGATGCACTCTTGCTCATCGTGATTGCCTGCCGCCTGCTCCCACGCCAACGTCTGGCGAGCGAGTTGCACATCAATGGCGCGCAATTCGCCTTTGTCCAATAACTGATCTAACAGTGCGAGTGCTTCCGACAAAGTCATTTCGCCACCTTCAAAGTGTCTGACGTCAGTAAGGTTTCACGCCACGTTTGCAAGGCCGCGGGACTGGCCGGGGTAAAACACACGCCAATATCCGGATCGAGACTGTGGTCAAAATGCTGCCCCATGCCACGCAGGTATAAATACACGCTACCGCCCAAGTGCCGCTGAGGTTCATAATTAGGTAATCGCTGAGATAACAGCTGATCCAACGCAAGCATGTAAAGCGCTGCCTGCAAATCGTAGCGGTGATCCTTCATTGAGTGCTTGAGTGCTTCGGGCACGTAATCCTGCCAGTCATTGCCCAGGTGATTCGATTTATAATCGGCCACGTAATAACGCCCCTGCCATTCAAAAATCAAATCGATAAACCCTTTCAGATAGCCAGTGGTGGGCTCAAAACTGAAACGCTTTTCATCGCCTAATAAGCGATTTACGTCATGCGCAGACAGATGGCCAATCGGCAAATAGAACTCCATTTCATCGAGACGGGCGCCATCGGATAAATCCGCCAGTCGCATTTGCGTGTCATATAAAGCCAACTCCTGATTCACCGCCTGAGAAATCCACTCAGCGACTTCGTCGACCGGCTGATCCTGCAGGCCGTGCAAGGTTAATTGGGTTTCACACACGGCGCGTAATGCGTCCGGATCATGAAAATCCCAGTGTTCAAAAATGGCGTGCAAGCACGTCCCGGGATTGGCTCCCTTCGGAAAACGCAGTGCCAATGGCAGCTCATCACTGGTCGTCGCGATGCTGTTATTAATGGCCGCTTCCCAATCAAAACTGTGGCTTAAATCACCGGCCGCCGATTCAGCATGATGGACACCCGAGTGCGATGCCAACTGGCTAAAGCTACTGACTTTCCAATGATCACGCGGACGCGGTTGATAATCGCTGGCTCGTACTGGCGGCGGTGGTACATCGAGTTCGTTTTGCCCCATCAACTGCCACGGCACACAGTCACCGATATACACCTGCGCATTCGTGAGCGCACTTAACTCAGCAAAGCTGACGTCCTCGGCACCGGCACATAGCAAATGTCCCAGCGCAGAGTCGTGCCATATCGGTACTTTCTTTTTACCACGTCCGCCGACGGCACCGGGCAACCACAAGTACATGCCAAATTTGGCTCGGGTCAGCGCGACATAAAGCAGTCGCATTTGCTCGGCCAAGGTATCGCGCTGTTGTAATTTTTTCGCAGTGTCATCGGGGGCCAGATCGCGAATGAGTTCACGACCGTTGTAGTACACCACCTCGGTACTGCGCGCGTGCGGTTTCGCCGTGTCAGCCCACAGGAAAGGTAAAAATACAAAGTCGTATTCCAGACCTTTGGATTTATGAATGGTGACAATATTCACCAGGCGGTCGTCGGTTTCTAAGCGCAGTTGCGCTTCTTCGCCGCGTTCGGCATCAGGAGCCGTACGTTCTGCAAACCAACGGATCAGCGCTTGTGCACCGCGAAGTTTGCGACTCTGTGCTTGCAGCATCTCACCGAGGTGCAAGAGGTTAGTCAGAATGCGTTCGCCGTTGTGACGTTTGCGTAAACGCACGGCACGCGGTTGATCGTCCGTGTGTTTGTCTTCCAACCATTGCATCAACATGGCCATGACGCCCCGGCGCTGCCATACCTGATGATACTCATGCATGGTGGCTAATTGGGCCTCCCAGCGGTATTCATCGGTTTGCATGGCCACCAGCTCATCTGCCGTCATGCCCCAGGTCGGCGACGCAATCGCACGACGCACAGCGGCTTCATTGCCCGGATGCGCTACCGCCTCAAGAATGGCTAACCAATCCTGAGCCTCTTCGGAATCGAGCACACTGTCGCGAGTTAAAAAGACACTGCCAATGCCTCGGGCACTGAGCGCATCGCGAACAATTTGTGCCTGTACCCGCGAATACACCAGCACAGCGATTTGTCCTGCTTGAACAGGCTCATAAACCGGCTTTGTTTTGCGCTTGCTTGTGGCATTGTTCGACGTGGCTTGCCCCACCGTGTGTTCATTATTGACCGGGCTTTTCGCCACTCCGGCCATCAGTCCGGCAATCTGCTGTGCGCATTCATCGGCGACGCGTTGCGTGGCTTCGGCTTTGCTTTCTTCTTCGTCGTGCGTCCAGATTTGCAGAGGCTGTGTTGGCACGCCGGATTCCCACTGAGGGGCGGAGGCATCATTTCGCCCGGCCGCGCCTACGGGATAAAACTCGATGCTTTTTTCAAACACAAAAGGACGCTCATGGCGTTGCCAGATCTGGTTGACCGCCGCAATGAGTTGCGTATGACTGCGGTGGTTGATGTCCAGCGTAAAGCGACGGTCTTCTGCGATGCCGTCACTGGCTTTCATGTAGGTAAAAATATCGGCGCCGCGGAAGGCATAAATGGCCTGTTTCGGGTCACCGATCATAATCAATGCAGGCTCGACCTCTTTTGATTTATCAACGCTGCCGCTCTCATCGCTGTCCTGATTACCGATAAGGTGTTCGTCAGTCGCTATTAGATTATCGCTAGAAATATCGATAGAACTTTGCGACGGATAAATACGATCAAAGATTCGGTACTG
>JAYYHP010000173.1:0-4140 GCA_036148335.1 Pseudomonadota bacterium | reverse complement strand
ACGGGCACCGGCCAGACCAGTCACAGCCCATTCAATGGCTTTACCGTTATCCAGCGCTTCTGACATTTTAGGATCGAGGCCGAGAATACGACGAACCCAGGAATCAGACTTCGCCAGATCTTCGGCCAGCTTGTCGAATTCTGCACCGTACTTATCACGTGCCTCAGCATTACCAACCAGACCCCACCAGTTTGCGTACATCGCGCGCTCGGTTACTGGGTTAGCAATGATGGCTGGCGTCCACTCAACGGTGTGAATCTTAGCCATCAGGGCAGAGGTTACCAGACGCGCTTTATCGAACAGCCACTGGTCGTCTTTTTCCGGGTAAGTCGCCGCCAGCATTTCTGCAACCGCATTGTGCTCTTTTACGAACAACTGGTGCAGCATACTCAGACCCAGCCACCAGTTATCAGTGAAACCGGTTTTCGGCACACCTGAGAAAAAGTCGCGTGGCAGAGAACCGTCTGAGTTTACCAGCAGGCGACCGCCCTGGAATTCACGCAGAGAATTCACAGTGGCCAGATCGCTACCGTAAATCTGCGAACCATCCCACCAGTGGGTGTTTTCGTTCAGGTAAGCATCCGGCAGGCCAGCCTCGTCTTCTGCGGCGGTGCGGGTTGGATCAGGAATCGTACGACGGATTGACATAGTGCCAGTACCGCGGCTGTCGCCCGCTGGCAGTTCAACATCAATGTAGTCGGTGGTAGAACCATCACCGTGGCTGAACCAGTCGTGGGTCATGAATTGAATCCATGCCGCAGCAATAAAGTTCAGGGTTGGTGCTGGTTTAAATTCGTCACGGGCCATCAGCGAGTTACTGATGTCACGAGGGTTCGGGCTCAGCAGCGTGTCCGTTTCACCGTGTGCCGCATCAAGAGATACGTTACGGCCGAAGCGGCGGTTGGCTGAACCTTCAGCAGGATTTTCCAGGATGTTACAGGTACCGTCTTCGAGTCGGGCCGTCAGGCTGCGCTCATCACAGTCGATCTCTGCGTTGTATTCATCCCAGCGTTCAAAATCAAACAGGTTGTTTTCGAACAGTTCATTTCGTTCCACGGCTAGCGTCAGAAGGCCGGCAGTAATACCCAGCGTCCCGTACTTCACCAGGCCAGGCCAGGTTACCCAGATGCTCATATTGTCTCCTTCGTTTTTGTTTTTTATGTGGTCTATCCAGACCGGAGACGAAGTGAAACATACACTTGTATGGCGCGGGGATGTCTTTTCGGGAAATTGCGGACAATGCGAGCCATTAAATGGACTAATCACTAGACCATTAGCGACAAGTTTATCAGTTGGCTAGTTTTTGAGGTTACTTTACGCCAGCGACTCGTAAAAATGTCTCTTGAAGCACCCGTACGTCGTTGGCAGCACGGTGTCGGTTCACCGCCAGCTCATCCCAAAGATCTGCTTTGGTGTCTGCCCAGCGCTCCATTTCTTCCATGCTCAGACGCTTGTTGATGGTCTCAATGCGGAAGCGCTGCACCAGATCGGCTTCATCAAAAAGACGGCCAATCCAGGAGCTGTCGAAACTCCAGGCATCGGAATAGAGAGTTTTGCCAAACAAGTGCTCATTTAGCAGCAGAGCGACATCGCGCACGCTCAGGCCGTCCGTCATTAACTGATCACGCGAAATGCCATGAATGGCTTCGGCCTCATCGCTCCAGTGCGTCCAACTGGCTGCAGGCTGAATCAGATAGCTTTTCACCACCCGGTCTTCGAGTGCGAAACCGATCTCAATCGGGTAACTGCCGCGGCCAAAGCCTGAGGCTTCAACATCGATGATAGCGGGAAGATCAATACTCACGGAAACACGATTTCTCTGGTCATTATCACGGAGGCGCTATTCTGGCGCCTCAGTGGGGATTATTCAATTTCGTTGCCGGCGCCACACGCATTACCTCGGCAATGGTGGTGAGGCCCGCAGCCACTTTGTGTGCGCCACTTAAGCGCAGACTGTGCATCCCTTCTTTCATCGCCGCCTGACGCAGCTTCTGGTAATCCGTGCTGTCATGCACCAGAGGTTCTAGCGATTCGGACATAGGCAGGACTTCATAAATCCCCATACGTCCAAGATAGCCGGTGCCACGACACTCGAGGCACCCTTTGGCGTTATAAATGTGCGTCGGTGTTTTCACCAACCAGGGAGCGGTTAATTGCTTCCAGGCTTTTTCATCCACCGGCTGCTGTTCTTTGCAGTGTGGGCACAAAGTTCGTACCAGTCGCTGCGCCATCACCCCGATCACACTGGAGCGGATCAGATACGAAGGTAAACCAAGCTCCTGTAAGCGCGTAAAGGCCGAAGGCGCATCATTGGTGTGCAGTGTAGATAACACCAGGTGCCCCGTGAGCGCAGCCTGTACCGCAATTTCGGCGGTCTCCAGATCACGCACTTCCCCCACCATAATAATGTCCGGGTCCTGACGCAGCAGCGCACGTACCCCAGAGGCAAAGGTCAGATCAATGGCTGGATTCACCTGCATCTGATTAAAGGAAGGCTCAACCATTTCAATCGGATCTTCGATGGTCGAGACGTTCACTTCACTGGTCGCCAACTGACGCAAGGTCGAATAAAGAGTAGTGGTTTTACCTGAACCCGTCGGGCCGGTAACAAAAATAATGCCGTGATTGTTGGCGGTCATTTCGGCCCAGCGGCGGCGGTCTTCTTTGGAGAAGCCCATCTCAGAGAAACTGCGCATCAGAACCTGCGGATCAAACACCCGCATCACCATCTTTTCACCGAAGGCAGTAGGCAAGGTCGACAGACGCAACTCGACCTCTGCGCCTTCCGGCGTTTTGGTTTTCAGGCGGCTGTCCTGAGGTTTGCGCTTTTCGGCAATGTTCATGCGGCCCAAAGATTTCACCCGGGCAATCACCGCAACGCCGACGGCGCCGGGGAGTTCGTAGACATGATGCAGGACACCATCGATACGAAAACGCACATGGGTTGTCTCACGTCGCGGCTCAAGGTGAATATCACTGGCACGCTGGTCAAAAGCATACTGTAGCAGCCAGTCGACGATATTAACGATGTGCTCGTCGTTAGCGTCCGGCGCTTTGGCCTTGCCCAATTCGAGCATGGATTCAAGATTCTGAACCGAGCTACCACCGGCATGATCTTTACGTGCACGGTTAACGGAGTTAGCTAATTGATAAAACTCCACCCGATAACGACGGATGTCCGCAGGCGAGGCCAGCACCCGGCTGACCTGACGTCGGGTCACGTGCTCGAGGTCGGGTACCCAAGCACTGGAATGAGGTTCGCTACAGGCCACCACCACTTCATCTTTGCTGACACTCACGGCCAGAATCTGGTGACGCTCTGAAAAAGCGTAGGACATGACGTCGGTGACCGCCGAGACATTGATTTCCAGCGGGTCGATCACACAGGTCTTAAGACCTTCGCGTTCAGCCAGCCACTCCACCAGCGTCTGTTCGCTGAGGATACGATTGTCTTTGCGGGCGTCCTGATAGTTTTGTCGTGCTAATAACGTCAGCGGGTGCAAGTCCCCCTCATCATTAGCTCGGCGAATCGTCAGCGCTAACTGATGGTCTTCATCGTTGAGCAGGCCATCCCGATGAAGATCGCCGACCAGAGACGACAGTGACAAAGTGCGATCGGACGTGGCCGGCATGAATCAGTTCCCGAATAGTACAGTAAGCGCTTGAGTGTCATTGCATTCAATCACATCCGCCACGCGGCTGCGAGCCTCCACCCAGCTCTGTTGGGCCTCGGGCGATGCAAGGTGCGACTTAGTCCTCAATCCGGCCAACAATCTGACCGTTTGCGTCAGCATGGCGGAGGATTCCACAGACTGCGATAGCGCAATAGAGCCCGGCGTGACCGCCGCTGCCAGCGCCGCCTCTAACAATGCGCGCAGTGGCTGACAGTTCGGAGCAGCGCACCACAAGGGATAACCCCACAGCCACAGTTCTTCGACGGGAGCCTGCTCAAACACCAAACGTTCACAGGCACGCTGGACATTAAACAGGCTGGCCGACCAGACGTCCTGCCAGTGTGCCTGCTGCCCGTTTTCCATCTCTGCAGGCAGTGGGTGATAGTGCTGTGCTGGTACCCCGGCGAGTCGATAACCACGCTCGGCCTTGGACACGTCCGATAACCACATGGGCGCTCTATCAGAC
>JAYYHP010000172.1:0-2614 GCA_036148335.1 Pseudomonadota bacterium | reverse complement strand
AGGGCGAACATAAGATCGCACGGGGCTTTGGGCCGGTCGCGACACACAGCCTGCACTGGTTAGCACACCCAGATTTTCATCAAGCCATCGGGCGCTTCTGTGACGAAGAAGCCGAGCACGTCCGCCTGTACATGGACGATGCCCGCGCACTGCTGCCGTTCAAGGCGAGCAGCGATTAAGCAGCATTCGTACTGGCCGCCAGCGATGCCCTTTGATATAACACCAGCCGTTATCAGGTTGGCCCAGAAGTCCCATATTCACAGCCCCACATTAACCGGTATACATTCACCGCCCCACATTCACTGATAGAGGAGCAAACGCGTGCGCGCATACAAAGTCGAACACATTGTGGTTTTCGCCGGACGCGGCACCGAAGCTAAGCTGCTTGCGGCGCCAGAACTGCGACCGAACAGTGAATGGCAGGAAGACGTCGCCGCCTGGGTTGCCCTACGTGCCGAGCGTGCTCCGGAACTGGACAGCCAACTGGACCCCTCTAAAACTGAGCCTTACATTCACAGCGCCTGACGGTCGCTAGGTAAAACTTCTCCCGCCTTAATCAACACCGCCGACGCGTAACGACGCTGCCCGTATCGACACATGGCCGCCAGTTGCTCAATGGCTAACGGCACACACTGGTTATCGATGACCGCCTGATCTAAAACATCGTCCACGTCAGGGTCATTGATGTAGGCGAACTCGTTATCCATGCGAACCAACCACACCCAATGCGGTGCTTTGTTGCGGTTAAGCCGGTAGGTACTGATAAGCAGCAACACCTGCCAGCCCGCGTCCAACGCCTCGCGAAGCGTCTCTGGCTGCAGTAGCTGCTGCGCAACCGCAATGCCCTCGACCTCACAGCGCCGCAAAAAGTCTTGATGCACCAGCTGCATCACTTCCCGCTTGTGCTCATCACGCACGCCATCCAGAAAGGGAACGGACGCCTCGGATTCCCATACTTTAGCCTCAAAACCACGCTTCGCGGCCGCCAATGCCAACCCGTGTGCCGAACAGCCGCCATGGCCGGTCGTCAGGTAGACCGTGGTTGCCTCGCGCCAGAGATTAATCTCTTCAATCGGACTCAGTCGCGGTGGCATACATTGCGGATTGCCTGCCGCTTGCATCGCCATCAGCAGTGCCGCAGGTCCGCAAGTAAAGGGCGTGGTCTGAGCGTAAAACGCCGGAGGCTGCGAGCTTGGCGTGGTCGCACCGCGATCAGGCGTTAAATGTTTCTCCAGCCTCAGGCCATCACTGCCATCTTCGTAATAGGCCATGAGCGTACGAATGTCGCGATACCCGGCCTTACGGTACATGGTGAGGGCTGGCAAATTATCCATACGGACTTCAAGGCGCATAAAAAACACGCCTCGCCCAATGGCCACCTGCTCCACTTTATTCAGCAAACGTCGGGCAATGCCCTGCCCCTGACACTCAGGATGGACCGCAATGGAATACAGACGCGCGAGTGAGGTGCCGCGATGAAACAACACCAGCGCGTAGCCCGCTATACGCTGCTCATGCTGTTGACCTTTTGTATTTTCCAACAGCCAGAGTTCGCCATGGCCGACTCGAATAAAGTGCCGAAAACGACGCGCAGTAAGGCGATCTCCCGCGAAACAAGCCTGTTCGAGAGCGACGAGTTCAGGGACATCATTCAGGGTAGCAAGACGACAATTCATGGCTGTGCGAGGGGACACGTCATTCAATGAGATTGACCATCATAGTAGGCCTTTGCCCCAGCAGGGCCAGCGAGGAATTTCACTTCAAACGATAAAAAAAGTTTGATGTTCAACCACCAACACTAAGCCTATAGTGCGCAGCGAACTCCCTCCTAAACTGACACCGGAGCCTTCTTTACGCATGAAATCCCTACTCGTTGTGGTCGATCAAAATCAGGACTGGCAACCTTACTATCCCACCCGCCAGGTGATCGGCATCAGCGACTTCCTCGCACACCATGCGCAAGCCCGGGGCTACATCATCAACCTGTGCTCAGATTACAGTTATCTGAGCGCAGGTTACTACGGATCACTGTTGGCAGAAGCACGCGGTGCGCAGGTATTTCCGGGTGTCAAAGCCATTCGCGAACTGCACCATCTGGAACCCGAGCAACCACTGTCGCCCAAACTCAGCAAGCAGGCTGAGAGCATGGCCAAGCCTCGCAACAGTGAATGTCTGGCCACGCGTGTCTGGTTCGGTGTGGCGGATGACTCCGTCATGCAGCCCGTCGTGCGTAAGCTGTTCGAGAGCTATTCGTTTCCGGTGTTTGACCTGTCGTTACGTCGAATTCAGAGCGGGTTGTGGGTCATTGATCAACTGACGCCAGTGCCCATGGCCAGTCTGAACGATGAAGAACAGACGCGCTTTGCCGATGCACTGGATCAGTTCAGTCACAAGATCTGGCGTTTAAAGAAAACCAGTAAAACCTTTAAGTACGATGTCGCTGTGCTGGTCAATCCGGATGAGGCATTGCCGCCGTCCAACAAAGGCGCACTGAATGCGTTTGTGAAGGCCGGGAAATCCATGGGGCTGAATCTTGAGTTTATTACGCCGGCAGAAGCCCACCGCGTTGCCGAATATGACGCACTCTTTATTCGTGAAACCACGCGGGTTGATC
>JAYYHP010000171.1:0-2071 GCA_036148335.1 Pseudomonadota bacterium | reverse complement strand
TTTCATGCCTGAGGGCATTTTTTTGAGGAGTCGCAGATGAGCGAATATTCAATTTTTACATCAGAGTCCGTCTCTGAAGGCCACCCGGACAAAGTTGCCGACCAGATTTCTGATGCAGTTCTGGACGCCATCATTGCCCGCGACCCCTACGCACGTGTTGCGGTTGAGACATTGGTTAAAACTGGTATGGCGGTTGTGGCTGGCGAGCTGACGACGTCATGCTACGTCGACCTTGAAGACATCGTTCGCGACGTGATCACGGGCATTGGCTACAACAGCTCTGATGTGGGCTTCGACGGCGCGACCTGTGCAGTGCTGAACGGCATTGGTAAGCAGTCTGTCGACATCAACATGGGTGTTGACCGTGCTAAGCCTGAAGATCAGGGCGCGGGCGACCAGGGCCTGATGTTCGGTTACGCAACCAATGAAACCCCTAACCTGATGCCAGCACCTGTGTACTACGCGCACCTGTTGGTACAGCGTCAGTCTGAACTGCGCCGTAACGGCACGCTACCTTGGTTGCGTCCGGATGCAAAATCTCAGGTCACCATCAACTGGGAAGGCGACTCGCCGAAAGTTGATGCGGTTGTTCTGTCGACCCAGCACGATCCAAGCATCAGCCTAGAAGATCTGCGTGAGCAAGTTCTTGAGCACATCATCAAGCCAGTACTGCCTGCGGAATGGCTGCACGAAGGCACCCTGTATCACATCAACCCAACCGGCAACTTCGTGATTGGTGGTCCGGTAGGCGACGCTGGTCTGACCGGCCGTAAGATCATCGTAGATACCTACGGCGGCATGGCGCGTCACGGTGGTGGTGCGTTCTCTGGTAAAGATCCATCAAAAGTTGACCGTTCTGCGGCCTACATGGGCCGTTATGTTGCCAAAAACATCGTGGCAGCAGGCTTAGCAGATCGTTGTGAGATTCAGGTGTCGTACGCCATTGGTGTAGCTGAGCCAACCTCTATCTCTGTAAACACCTTCGGTACTGGCAAGATTAGTGACATCGAATTGGCACGCGTGATCCGCGAAGTCTTCGACCTGCGTCCATACGCCATCCAGAACCAGCTGGAACTGCTGAATCCTATGTATCAGGCCACTGCTGCCTATGGTCACTTTGGTCGCGAGCCTTACGAGATGACCTACGAGTACACCGAAAACGGCGAGAAGAAGAGCAAAACCTTCACTGCGTTCACCTGGGAGCGCACTGACAAGGTCGATGCACTGAAAACTGCCGCTGGCGTCTGATTACAGCGCTTAATTTCATTTATTTTCTGGTCGCTGGTATTCCCCGGCGACCGTAACAGCAAAAGGGCAAAAACATGACCCAGTTTACTGATTACAAAGTTGCAGACATGAGCCTCGCCGATTGGGGCCGCAAAGAAATTAAAATCGCCGAAGGCGAAATGCCAGCCCTGATGGCGCTGCGCCGTAAGTACAAAGAATCACAGCCATTAGCCGGTGCTAAAATCATGGGCTGTATTCACATGACCATTCAGACCGCGGTTCTGATCGAAACTCTGGTGGATCTGGGCGCCGACGTCCGTTGGTCTTCTTGCAATATTTTCTCCACTCAGGATCACGCGGCGGCGGCGATCGCAGCGGCTGGCATTCCAGTATTCGCCTGGAAAGGTGAAACCGAAGAAGAATTCCTGTGGTGCATCAAGCAGACCATTCTTGCCGAAAAAGACGGCGACAAAGTATGGGATGCCAACATGATTCTGGACGACGGTGGTGACCTGACTGAGATGGTTCACAATGACTTCCCAGCACTGCTGAACGACATCCACGGTATCTCTGAAGAGACCACCACAGGTGTTCACCGTCTGTTGTAAATGTTGGAAAAAGGCGAGCTGAAAGTACCCGCCATCAACGTGAACGACTCGGTCACTAAAGCGAAGAACGACAACAAATACGGCTGTCGTCACTCTCTGAACGACGCTATCAAGCGCGGTACTGACCACCTGCTGTCTGGTAAGAAAGCACTGGTCATCGGTTACGGTGACGTGGGTAAAGGTTCTGCCGCGTCTCTGCGTCAGGAAGGCATGATCGTTAAAGTGACTGAGATCGA
>JAYYHP010000170.1:0-2861 GCA_036148335.1 Pseudomonadota bacterium | reverse complement strand
ACCGTCTCTTTGGTTGAGTTCTCGTTGGCCGAGGAGTACGTCTGGTTATTACCCTGCGTCAGTGTGGCCTCGCTGGTGTTGGATTCAGTAACGACCTGCCCGCTTTCATCGGTGTAGGTTAAACGGGTATCCAGCTGCAGATTCACTAAGCCCACGTCGATATCCGGAATCGGCATGTCGGCGATCAACGGATTGCGGTTGCCTGATGCTACTTCGCTTGGGTCGTCCATCTGGTCGCCGTCGGTGTCGGCCAGAATCGGTGAGGTTTTAAAGAAGACGTATTCAAAGCCATCCTGAATGCCATCGCCGTCGGTGTCTTGCTTGGTGCCATCTGAATAGATGCGGTTCCATTCGGCGTCGTCATCGAGGGTATCGCCGTCGGTATCGATACTTAGGGGGTTAAGGCCGCCGTGGCGTTCGTCGTTGTCCGGTACGCCGTCATTGTCGGTATCTGGATCAAGAGGATCAGAGCTGACGTGAAAGGTTTCAGTGGTGCCGTCGGTGCGCGTAACGATCACAGGCCAGCCTTCGAGTTCGATGTAATCAGCCAGGCCGTCTTCGTCGCTATCGATCAGGTCATCGCCATCCGGGCGGGTACCAATAAAGGTCGCGGTGCTTGGGTCAATTTCAACCTCTTCCGACGGAGGCGCAATAGCATTGCCCGCCACGTCATAGGCGTTAACCACCACCAGCGTGTACTCGGTATTAATCTGTGAGCCAGTATCAAGCAGAACGGCCTGCTGTCGGTCGTCGACAAAATTAATGGCCAATACCGGCAGTAACGTGCCGGTATCCGTACGTGTGATATTGAAGTTGTAGAGAGAGTCGATGAGGTCCGGCGACATAGGTTCATTAAACTGAACAATCACCCGGCCATTGCCCGCCGAGACCGCACTGGAAACGCGTGGTGCCTCCTCGTCGGTGGTGTCTTCTTCCGGATCTGTTTTAGGTGCCTCTTCAACCGCCTCGAACACCACACTCACGGTACAGTCCTGTGACACACTGGCAATGTAAAAAAGATTGTCACTCTGGGTGCCGCCACAGCCACTGACAGCGGTTACCGAGTGCCCTGCTGCTGGCTGCAACACCATCTGCACACTGCTGCCCTGCGCGGTATTGACCGATGCCGGCGCAACAGTGCCTGAGCCAATGATCTGAGTTGCGACATCAACGTTCTGAGTGCCAATACTGGATTCTTCGCCACCACAGGACGCAAGAGTGAGAGCCGCAGCCAGTGCGGTGAGTCTGATGTGAGCCATGATGTTATTCCTGTGCGGCAATCCCTGGATCGTGTTTTTAGATCGTACGGTGAGAGACGCCCACAGGTTTGGGCCCGGCAGCGCCTGATGAGGCTACCCTATCAAATTTTGAGCATTTTTTGGACAGCCAGTGGCAAATCACGCAAAAGACTGGTTTGAAATGTCCAATTTACTCCGCTGCTGCGAGCGTGATGGCCGGTGTTTCGTAGGAATACGTTTCGCCGTTATCAAGGGTGATCTGGATGGTAAATATGTGCTCGCCGGATTGCTCAGGTGCAGTGCCCAATTCCAAAATTATGAACCCCCAAACCTCTTGATCACCGTTCGCCATAAAGGCAGCTACGGACGTGGGACGTGGATAGTAGCCATCGAAGAAATATCCACCTTCATCAACGACATCCATGATCTCGTTTAAAGATTCCCCAATGGCCACATCGTTGTAGGTCGCCGTACTCGTCACACTGATGGCAGTGATGTTTTCCGTATACTCGGGTGGCGCAGGCGAGCACGCATGGGCGCGAGACACAAAGGGAATCCAAGGCAGGTCAGCGTAATATTGCTGAACCTCAAAGCTCAGCTTAATCGCTATTTCCTCAATATCTCGGGCATCGCCTTCATCGTATTCAGACTCTATATTTCGTTTGGTCAGGCCACTGGATGTCACTTCAGTCGTCGTCACGAATACGCTGCCTTGCAATCCGTTGATGTCGTAAAAGCCCAGATCAGGCACATCATCACAGATATCGGGTTGGTCATTATCACCGCCACAACTGGCGAGCAAAGTCAGTGAGGTACATGCGAAAACACAGCATCGAATAGTGTGGGAAAAGACCCAAGGAAAGGCAGTAGCCATAGAATAACGTCCTGTTGTTAATTAGATTCCTGTGACGAATGGTAAACCGGCAGGATTATCAATAAAAGACACGCAATAAAAGATTCGCAATGAAAGACTCGCGAGTAATCACAAGCCTAAATCCGGCTTGTTCTTCTGGGGAGCTATTTCACCCTATTACTCCCAGCTGAAACCGTCCGCCAGCTGAAACCAGCCACCCATGTATGATACCTTCCCGCCTTTTTACGAGACTTGCCCCATGATCTGCGGTTTTGACTACGGCACTTCTAACTGCGCCATCGGTGTTGCCGACAACGGTGACATCCGTTTGTTGCCTGTTGATGGCGACAAATCCTTCATGCCGTCGGCATTGTATTCCCTTGCTCGTGAACTGATTACCGAGCAGGTGAGTCATGGCATGCCTGCTGGTCGTGACGACTTTATCGCCCTGCGTAAACCGCAACTGCAAATGGCCCTACGTGCACGCAATGAACTCGACCTGACGGCGGATGACGATGTGATGTTTGTTGGCCACGATGCATTCCGTGAGTACTTTGCCGACCCGGAAGAAGGCTACTTTGTTAAGTCCCCAAAATCTTTTTTGGGTGCCAGTGGTCTGCGCCCTGAGTTTGTCGGCTTTTTTGAAGACATCGTCACGGCGATGATGCAGACCATCAAACAACGCGCCGAACGTTCCACAGGAGAAAGCCTGACCAAGACGGTCATCGGACGTCCGGTCAATTTTCAGGGCATGAACTCGGAGCAAAGTA
>JAYYHP010000169.1:0-2724 GCA_036148335.1 Pseudomonadota bacterium | reverse complement strand
ATTTGGTGGGTGATGACGGGATCGAACCGCCGACCCTCTGCTTGTAAGGCAGATGCTCTCCCAGCTGAGCTAATCACCCATGCCCTGAAGCGAGGTCGCATTCTACTCGCGTCAGGATGTATGTCAAACGCTATTTAGCGTTTTTTGTATCTTTTTCAGTGACTTGCGGCGCATCTTTCTTGCGGTCGCGCCACACCAGCATGGCTGGAGTAAGAATCAGCGTTAAAACCGTGGCAAATGCGAGGCCGCCAGCGATGGCGGTGGAGAGCTGCGTCCACCACTGTGACGACGGTGCTCCGGCACTGAGTTCACGGTTAATCAGGTCGATATTCCACTGCATTACCATGGGGATGAGTCCGACGATGGTGGTGACGGCCGTCAGCAATACCGGACGCATACGGATGGCCCCCGTGCGAATCGCCGCGTCAAAGGCCGTCAGGCCGGTCAGGCGCAGTTGGTTGTAGGTATCGATGAGTACGATGTTGTTATTCACCACAATGCCCGCCAGCGAGATCACACCGACACCGCTCATTACCACGCCAAAGGGTTCACCGCGAATTAATAGCCCCATAAGTACCCCGGCCACAGACAGCACGATGGCGCTCATGATCAGGCCCGCCTGATAGAAACTATTAAATTGCGTGACGAGTAGGGTCACCATCATAAAAATCGCGATGGAGAAGGCCGACATCAGGAAAATCCCGGTTTCCATCTGCTGCTCAAAATCGCCACGGAATTTGTAGTCCACGCCGCGGCTCTGCCAGTCACGCTCGTCGAAAATTTTGCTGTATTCGGCAATTTTTTCATTCACGTTGACGCCGTCCACCAGGTTGGCAGTAATCAGATAGCGACGTTTGCCATCGACCCGAACAATGTCACCGGTGCGGTTAATCGGTACCCGTTTAACAAAACGACTGATGGGTACGAGCCCCTTCGACGTTTTAATATTAATGTCAGTAAACAAATCGATGGTGCGCTTGTTTTCCGGATAGCGCAGCAGGATATCCAATTCTTCGTCGGCATAATCCGGCTGGAACTGAGTGATGATCTGGCCACCAGTAATCATCCGAATCATTGACCCGATTTCCGCGACGCTGGCGCCGTAACGCACGGCTTCTTCACGGTCGATATCGAGGCGCCATTCCACGCCGTCTAATGGGCGATCATCTCGGATGTCTTTCAGATCTGTGTCAGCCATCAGCTCAGGCAGCACTTCTTCCAACGTGGTCAGAATGTCCTGCTCCGAGCGGCCACTTAATTGCAACTGAATCGGTGGACCACCGGCCGGGCCACCTTCTTTCTTTCGGGTCTCAATAATGATACCGGGCAAATGTGCGGTACGTTGTTCGATTTCACTCAGAATTTCATCCGCAGTGCGACGCGATTCCCAATCCAACAGCTCCAGCTGCACCCGGCCAATCAGATCCGCAGGAGTGGATTCCATGGCTCCCTGAGGTGCACGCACAAAGACGGAGGTATACAGGGCATCGACTTCTTTCATATCAAAGATTTCAGCCTCAACCTGTTGCACCAGCACTTCGCGCTCAGCAAAGGACAAGTTACCGCGAGCACGCACATCGACCATGGCAACGTCGACATCCACCTCAGGGAAGAACTCAGTGCCATGCCCAAGGTTGCCGTAAACTACAAATGATCCAACTACAAACGCCAGTACCAGCAGGCAGGTTTTCGCCGGGTTCAACAGGGCACTGCGCAGGACTTTGACATAGCCCGCCGAAAAGCCCGTGAGCTTATCGAACTGACCTTGCTCGGCGGCGGTAATCACATCCAGTGCTTGCTGGTCGTGGTGTCCTGCTTTGCCCATTACTTTGCCGATGGCAGGGATCACAATCAGCGCCATCACCAGCGAGCCAGACAAGGTAAACAGCAGCGTGAGCGGCAGGTACTTCATAAAGCCGCCCATTACGCCGGGCCAGAATAAAAGAGGCAGGAACACCGCCAGCGTCGTGGCCGTGGAGGCAATAATTGGCCACGCCATGCGTGTTGCGCCTTCGGTGTAGGCGGTTTTCGGGCTGGCGCCTTCCGCTAAGCGGCGGTCTGCGTATTCCACCACCACAATGGCGTTATCCACCAACATGCCTACCGACAAAATTAAGGCAAACAGCACCACCATATTCAGCGTGTCGCCCATGCCGTTAATGGCCATGATGCCCATAATAAAGGCGCCCGGAATGGCCAGGCCGACCAACATCGAGCTACGCACGCCGAGGCTGCCCAAAATCAGCAGGAATACCAATAAGGTCGCCACCAGAACACTGTTAAACAGATCGTTAAGCATGGTGCGGATCTGTTTTGATTCGTCCTGAATAAAGCCCAGCTCAATGCCTTCGGGCAATTTATCTTCGGCGGCATCGAGGATCATGCGTACATAATCCAGGGTATCGATAATGTTGGCGCCAATGCGCTTTTTAATTTCCAGCGTCACGGCCGGTTTGCCGTTGACGCGCGCACCGCTGGAGGCGTCTTTATAGGACAAGCGGCCAACCGCAACATCCTGAAACAGCACCACCTGATCGCCAATGGTTTTCACCGGAAGACGCAGCAGGCCATCAATGTCGTTAACGCGGCCCGGGATTTTTACGCTAAAACGACCGGCTTCATTATTGATGTCTTCGGTGGCAACCAGCAGGCTGTTATTGCGCAATAAATTGCCGACCTCGGCCAGGGATAACCCGTAGTTATCCATTTTCGCCGGATCAATAA
>JAYYHP010000168.1:0-2022 GCA_036148335.1 Pseudomonadota bacterium | reverse complement strand
GAAGGTCTGGTACACGTCAGTACGCTGCAAAACGACTACTACCAGTTCGATGCCATAAAACCTCGTTTAATCGGTGAACGCACGCGTCGCAGCTTCCGTCTGGGCGATCACATTTTTGTGAAAGTCGTAGGCGTTGATCTGGATGAGCGTAAAGTCGATTTTGAACTGACTACCGCACCGATGAATCGGAGCCAAAGCAGTGACATGCCGAAACCGGCCCGGGTGCCGAGAAAACGTGTCAGTGAAAAAGGCACAACGCGTGAAGAGTTTCTGAAGCCAGGAACGAAATCGACTAAGAAAAAAGACAGCGGCGCGGGCAAGACTGGCGCACGTACTGAGTCGTCAGACAGTAAGAAAAAAGCCAAGAAAAAGCCCAGCAAACGCCAGAAACTGAACGCTAAAAAAGCGGCTAAGCCGGCGAAGAAAAAATCGGTTAAAAAGAAATAAATGAAATTAGAAAGCGTTTACGGCCTGCACGCCGTTACCACGTTATTGCAACGCTCACCGGATCAGGTGGTGGAGTTGTGGGTACAGAAAGGACGCGTGGATGCGCGTATGCAGAAAGTCCTGAATCTGGCGGAGCGTCTGGGCTTGTCGGTGATGGAAGCCGACAAGGGGCTGCTGAATCAAAAAGCCGACGGCAATCATCAGGGCATTATTGCACTGCGTAAGCCGGTGCAGGGCAAATCGGAAAAACACCTGCCTGAGATTCTTGATGGAATCAGTGGCGATCCGTTTGTGCTGATTCTGGATGGCGTGACGGACCCTCATAACCTCGGGGCTGTGTTACGTACGGCCGATGCCGCAGGCGTGCATCTGGTCATTGCGCCGAAAGACAAGTCAGCCCCTTTAACCGCCACCGCTGCGAAGGTGGCGTGTGGTGCTGCTGAGGCGATTCCCTACATTCAGGTAACGAACCTGGCCCGCACCATGAAAGACCTGCAGGAGCGTGGTATCTGGATCATCGGCACCGCCGGTGAAGCACCGAACAGCGTGTACCAGCAAGACATGACAGGCCCATTGGCGCTGGTCATGGGCGCCGAAGGCCCGGGCATGCGTCGTCTTACCCGTGAGCATTGCGACCACCTGATTAATATACCGATGGCGGGTGAAGTCAGTTCGCTCAACGTGTCGGTCGCGACGGGTGTGTGTTTGTTTGAGGCGGTGCGTCAGCGCCAGAGCTAATAATAAGGAAATCCGAGATGGAATGGTGGTCTGAGCTCATTGGCCAGAACTATGAGTGGTTCTGGGATATGTGCATGGCGCTGGCACTGACGTTGCTGGCCGGTTTTATCTGGCGCGTGGTGCGTAAGCGTTTGGTGCAGATCGTCGCCAGCACCGAAAACGACTGGGACGATGTGGTTGTCGGCGCCATCGCCAAGCCGGTGAACTGGATGATTCTGGCGGTGGGCTTCACCTGGGCCGCCGACATCAGCGCGGTGTATTTTGGCAAAGAAATTCAGGACAGTATTTCCGTTACCCGTCAGCTTGCATTGATTGTGCTGGTCGCTTGGGCGGCCTGGCGTTTGATTAATCGCGTTGAGAGTAAACAGCTCGATGGCGGCATGGACCCAACGACGGTTCAGTTAGTAGGGAAACTGGCCAAGCTGGCGGTGACCATTCTCATTATTATGCCGGTCTTCCAACTGCTCGGGATTTCGATTTCTGGGATTCTGGCCTTCGGCGGTATGGGCGGCTTGATTGTCGGTCTGGCGGCGAAAGATCTACTGGCCAATTTTTTCGGTTCGCTGATTATTTATCTGGATAAGCCGTTTAAAGTCGGTGACTGGATTCGATCACCGGACCGTTCCATTGAAGGCACGGTCGAGAGCATTGGCTTTCGCGTCACGCGGATTCGTACCTTCGATAAACGACCACTGTACGTACCGAACTCGGTATTCACCAGCATCTCGGTTGAAAATCCATCGCGCATGCTGAACCGCCGCATCTATGAAACCATCGGTGTGCGCTATCAGGATTCGCGCAAAGTTCACGTCATGATGGATGCCATCCGTACCATGC
>JAYYHP010000167.1:0-10377 GCA_036148335.1 Pseudomonadota bacterium | reverse complement strand
TCATTCAATACGGTCACGCGACAGTCCAGCGCTTCGATAAAGTCCATATCGTGCTCAACCACCATCAACGAATGTTTTTTCGCTAACTGCTTAAACAGCTCGGCAGTCTTCATGGTCTCTTCATCGGTCATGCCTGCCGCCGGTTCATCGATCAACAACAGTTCCGGCTCCTGCCCCAGCAACATGCCAATTTCCAACCATTGTTTCTGGCCGTGGGAGAGGCTGCCTGCTTCTTCGTGCAGTCGTTCTTTCAAATCGATCATGCCAATGATTTCATCGATCTTATCGCGCTTTTCTGCGGTTAATTTATGAGTCAGTGCCGCCCACACGGATCGCCCACCTTTCAGAGACATTTCCAGATTCTCGAACACGGTCAGGCTCTCAATCACGCTGGGCTTCTGGAATTTACGTCCCACGCCCATGTTAGCCACCTGCGCCTCGTCATAGCGGGTCAGGTCAAACTCGTCATTAAATAAGATGGTGCCCGTATCAGGGCGGGTTTTGCCGGTAATGACGTCCATCATGGTGGTTTTTCCCGCACCGTTGGGGCCAATGATGGCGCGCATTTCTCCGGGCTCAATAAACAGTGACAGTGAGTTCAGTGCTTTAAAGCCATCAAAGCTAACGCTGACACCGTCCATATAAAGTACAGTAGGTTGTTCAATGTGCTTAGGTTTGGCCAGGCTCATACGCTACCCTCCGCCTTGTTGGTTGCGGTGTCATGATCGCCATGATCCTCACTCTTATTCTGGTTCTGGTTCTGGTTTTGATTAATAGAACCAGAGCTGGAACCCGGTCTCCCCGGAGTAACAAACTTTTCTTTCATTTGAGCCCACAGCCCAACCACGCCTTTCGGTAGGTAGAGGGTGGTCAGCACAAACAAGCCCCCCAGCATAAATAACCAGAGTTCAGCAAAGGCACCGGTAAAGTAGGTTTTGGCGTAGTTCACCAGCACCGCACCAATGACGGCACCGTACAGACTACCGCGGCCTCCAACGGCCACCCAGATGATGATCTCGATGGAGTTGATGGGAGCAAACTCTCCCGGGTTGATAATGCCGACCTGCGGGACATACAAGGCACCCGCCACACCGGCCAGCATGGCAGAGACCACAAACACAAACAGTTGATACCACTCGACCCGGTAACCAAGAAAGCGCGCCCGTGCTTCGCTATCCCGAATGGCGACCAGTACCCGTCCCAACTTGGAAGTCACGATCCAGCGGGAAATTAAATAACCCAGAATCAAGGCCACGCCTGACGCGAAAAAGAGCGCTGCGCGGGTACTGTCCTGTTGCAGGTCAAAGCCGAGAATGTCTTTAAAATCCGTCAGGCCGTTGTTGCCGCCGAACCCCATGTCATTGCGGAAAAACGCCAGCAACAAGGCATAGGTCAGCGCTTGGGTAATGATTGACAGATACACCCCAGTCACGCGAGAGCGGAACGCCAGAGCACCAAACACAAACGCCAGAATGCCGGGTGCCGCCAGCACCATCACCATGGCAAACCAGAATTGATCGAACCCCATCCAGTACCAAGGCAGCTCAGTCCAGTTAAGAAACACCATAAAATCCGGCAGCTCCGGGTTGGCGTACACACCACGATCGCCAATCTGGCGCATCAGGTACATGCCCATGGCGTAGCCGCCGAGCGCAAAAAACGCACCGTGCCCTAGACTGAGAATGCCGCAGTATCCCCAAATTAAATCCACCGCGACCGCCAGCAGGGCGTAACACAAGTACTTACCCAGCAAGGTCATGGTGTAGGTCGACACATGAAATATCGATCCTTCCGGGAAGACCAGATTACAGAAGGGCACCACCACCGACAGCGCCATCAAGGCCATCACTAACCGTCGACCGGCCGCATCGGCCATCAACAAGCGAGTCAGAGGGCCACCGCGAACGGGCATAGAAGCACCTTTAGTTAACGTATCCTGTGTCATTGCTTTACCCCATCTCCGCCGCGCGGCCTTTCAGAGCAAATAACCCGCGAGGGCGCTTCTGAATAAATAAAATGATAAATACCAACACCAGAATCTTGGCGACGACCGCACCGGCCCATGGCTCGAGAATTTTATTAACTACCCCCAACGACATGGCGCCCACCAGGGTGCCCCAGAGATTGCCGACGCCACCGAAAACCACCACCATGAAAGAATCAATGATGTAGGCCTGCCCCATGTTGGGGCCAACATTGGTTAACTGTGACAACGCCACGCCGGCGATGCCTGCAATGCCAGACCCTAACCCAAACGTCAGTGCATCGACCCAACCAGTACGGATTCCCATGGAGCTGGCCATGGGACGGTTCATCGTCACAGCACGCATCTGCAAACCAAACAAGGTGCGTTTGAGAATCAGCGCCAGCAATGCCAACACCAGCAAGCTGAAAATAATGATGTAGAGCCGGTTGTAGGTCAGGGCGAGCGCCGGGTTAATCGAAAACGTGCCCGCCATCCACTCAGGAGTAGCGACTTCACGGTTGAGTGGACTAAAAATGGAACGTACCGCCTGCTGTAAAATCAGGCTGATACCAAAGGTGGCTAATAAGGTTTCCAATGGACGACCGTACAGATGGCGAATCACTCCACGCTCAATGGCGATACCGACTAAGCCACTAACTACAAACGCAGCGGGAATCGCGATCACCAGCGACATACCAATGTGATCCGGCATCAGTTGCTGAACGACATAAGTGGTGTAAGCGCCTAGCATGATCATTTCGCCGTGGGCCATATTAATCACGCCCATCACCCCGAAGGTAATGGCCAAGCCAATCGCCGCCAGCAATAACACGGCTCCCAACGCCAGACCGAAATACAGGTTTTCAATCACGCTGTTTATTTTCAGGCGGGTTTCGATTTTCTCCATCGCTTCAGCGGCCAGAGCCGCGTCTTTAGTAAGGCCCCCGGCCACACAGTCACGAATAAAATTGCTCAACGCACCTCGGACTTCGGGATACAGGGAGCCTGACAGGGCGTCTATTCCCATACGACGCTCGTAGTCGTTGTCCGACTGCAACTGCTTGAGGCCCACGACTAGCGCCAGAACTTCACTCACCTTCGGTGAGGTTTCTTGCTCTATCGCCTCGTTCAGAGTTGCTATGTCGATGTCATCGGCGGACTTTAGAAGACTTTGCGCCGCCGTTAAACGGGTCGCCTCTGAGGAAGCGAATATTTGCATACGTGCGATGCCCGCACGTAGCTGAATACGTAATCGGTTATTCACACTGATTTTCTTAATCGCGCGTTTGCTTGAGATCTCTACCGGTTCCTGAGTAAAAAATGCCTGTAAATCGTCATCGTCTTTCGTCAGTAACAGGCGATCGGCCTTGCGATAGTAGAGATCCCCTTCCAACAAGGTTTGTGCAAAACGTAAGGTGTCGTCGTCTTCGATAGACAATAACTGCTCAACCAAGGGGGCTTTCTGACGCAGATTGGCGTCAATCAGAGCGTCTCCCACTTCGGCCAGAGACAACGTATTAGCCTGAGTGGCTACCGATAACAGCAAGGTTGGAGATAGCAGCAAAGCTGGAAATATCAGTAATGACAGCAATCGCTGCATCCTGCCCGACAGTCTTGAAAACGCAGCGCGCATGACGTCACCTTATGAAAACAACAAAAACAAAAAAGGCGGGGGCAAGCGCCCCCGCTCCATCAGGCTTACTCGCCCGCTACCGCCGAACCACCACAGGTTTTGGTCACTGTGTTGTAGTTGCCGCAGTTCACTGGAGAGGTCCAGTCAGAGATCAGGTTCTTGCTCTCTGGCAGGAAGTCAGTCCAGGCATCGCCTTTCACTTCAGCGTCGGTCGCCCAAACAATCTCAAACTGACCATCTTCCTGAATTTCGCCAATCAGCACTGCTTAGACAGGTGATGGTTTTCGTTCATAACGGCCGTGCCACCGGTCAGGTTAGGCACTTCGATGCCGTACATGGCACCACGGACTTTATCCACGTCTTCAGAGCCGGCTTTCTCAACCGCTTTTGCCCACATATTGAAACCGATGTAAGTCGCTTCCATAGGGTCGTTGGTCACGCGATCTTCGCTGCCGATGTAGTTATGCCACGCTTCGATGAATTCTTCGTTCACTTCGCTATCAGCGCTCTGGAAGTAGTTCCATGCCGCCAGGTGACCCACGAGCGGCGCAGTATCAAACCCGGACAGTTCTTCTTCACCTACCGAGAAAGCAACCACCGGAATGTCTTCCGCGTTTACGCCCTGGTTAGCCAGCTCTTTGTAGAAAGGAACGTTCGCATCACCATTAATGGTAGAAACAACGGCGGTTTTCTTACCCGCGCTGCCGAATTTCTTAACGTCGGATACGATAGTCTGCCAATCGCTGTGACCGAACGGCGTGTAGTTGATCATGATGTCTTTTTCAGCAACGCCTTTTGACTTCAGGTAAGACTCAAGAATCTTGTTGGTGGTACGTGGGTAAACGTAGTCAGTCCCCGCCAGTACGAAACGCTCAACGCCCAGATCATTGATTAGATAATCCACCGCAGGAATGGCTTGCTGATTAGGCGCCGCACCGGTGTAGAACACGTTGTAAGAAGATTCTTCACCTTCGTACTGTACTGGGTAGAACAGCAGGCCATTCAGTTCTTCTACGACTGGCAGAACCGACTTACGGGATACCGATGTCCAGCACCCGAAAATGACGTCCACGCCTTCTTTTTCGAGCAGCTCACGGGTTTTCTCTGCAAACAAAGGCCAGTTAGAAGCCGGGTCAACCACCACTGGCTCGAGCTTCTTGCCCAGCAGACCACCTTTTTTGTTCTGCTCTTCAATCATCATCAACACGGTATCTTTCAGTGTTGTTTCTGTGATCGCCATGGTGCCAGACAGCGAGTGCAGTACACCGACCTTGATCGTATCGTCAGCAGCGTGTGCCAGATTCACACCAGCAGCCAGTGCGGTCATACCAAGAATCTGAGTGGCTTTCTTAATCGTATTGAAGCGGATTGTTTTCATCGTTATTTCCTTTTTTCCGAAGTAAGGAGAAATGATTTCCAGGTCACCCTGGGATATTAAAACTCGTTATCTGGCAGCAATTGCTATACCAGTTTTTTATCCGTCGATTTGCCAAATTACGGCCATAAAAATCCAACAAGTGGGGTTTTCACCTGTTGCGGCCATGACGTATTTCTATCGGTGCACTAATGGTGCTCAGCGCAGGTTTTCATGCATTATTAATGGGCAATTAATATGCATATAAAAAGGACTCTATTTCATGCTGGCATCCACCGCATAACGCTGGCGAGCCTCCTGAATACGATGCAGCGTAATGTCGCGTACCGTATTCTTGCTCACCTCAATATGCTCTACTAACTCACTGATCACGGCCTCCGTATTACCTGCGACAATATCGTTCAATATCTGGCTATGTTCGTCATAAGTAATATCGATACGACCCGGCTGAGTAAAATCAAGACGGCGGATAATACGCAGGCGCTCACAGACATCCCGATGAATAGAAACCATCTCCTGATTTCGCCCGGATTCCACCAGTCCAAAATGAAACTCTTCATCCAGGAAGGCTACTTCCGCATGATCTTTCATCCGTTGCTCTGTTTTACAGCACCAGATCGTCATTAAGCCGGCCAGACGTTCTTCTCTGTCAGGTGCCTGGCACAAACGCCGTACCGATTCAGATTCCAGTAAAATACGAACGTCGTATAAATCCTCAAAATAGCGAAAGTCGAACGGGCGAACCTGCCAACCACTACGAAAGTGCACCTGAACATAGCCATCGCGCTCTAAGCGATACAACGCCTCGCGTACCGGAGTGCGCGAGGCATTCATACGACGCGCAATCTCACTCTCGCTGAAGCGATCACCGGGCAGCCACTGGAAATCAAAAATATCCTGCTTTACCTGCTGATAAATACGCTCGGCCAGGTTCTTCGGGCGCTCTGCCACTGCGGTCGACATCAGGCGGGCTCCTCCACCTGGCTTAATAAGCCCAGCAAGACATCGCCGGGACTGACCGGGCGACCTTCACGGCAGGCCAGCGATCCGACCACACCGTCGGCGGGTGCATAAAGAGGAAACTCCATTTTCATGGCCTCGACGATCAGCAAGGTGTCGCCCTGCTTCACCTTATCGCCTTCTTTCACCAGCACTTTCCAGATGTTACCGGCAATTTCTGAATACAAAGGATCGCCGCTGATGTCTGCCTGAGACTCGGTAGCTTCAACGTCTTTCACCTCACCAAAGGCATCACCGCTGTTCCAGTGTTCGACTTCTTTCTCGAAGGCAATCTTCTGCTTCTCTTTGAAGTCACGAATATCGTCCGCGTTGTCTTCCAGATAACGATGGTATTCCGCCAGACTGAAGTCTTCTTCGGTGATTTTTATTTCAAAACGTCCTTCGCGGAACGCTTCCCGCTGCGCCGTTAATTCTTCTTCACTGACTTCGTAATAACGCACCTGATCAAAGAATTTCAGTAACCAGGGTTCGCCATTTTCAAACTGACGGTTTTTCAGGAATTTGTTCCAGATAGGGAGGGTTCGCCCCACCAGCTGATAACCACCGGGGCTGTCCATGCCATAAATGCACATATAAACGCCTCCAATACCTACGGTACCCTCTGCGGTAAAGGTACGGGCCGGGTTATATTTTGACGTTAATAAGCGATGGCGAGGGTCTACCGGAACGGCGCATGGTGCTCCCAAATACACATCACCTAGGCCCATCACCATATAGCTGGTGTCAAAGATGATCTTTTTCACATCATCACGATGTTCAAGCCCGTTAATACGCTGAATAAAGTCGACGTTATTTGGCAGCCAGGGGGCTTTTTCCTGCACCGACTGTTTGTATTTTTCCACTGCATCCAATGTTGCGCTGTCTTCAAACGCCATTGGTAAGTGAACCACCCGGGTTTTCAATACCATGGATTCAATATCTGGCAGGGAGGCTTCTGCCGCGAGCAATTCTTCCATGACCTGCGCCTGAGTCATTACCCGACTGTCATAGCGTATCTGCAAAGATCGTACGCCCGGTGCCAGCTCCTGAATGCCCGCTGCATTGCGGCGGTTGAGCGTTTCCATTAAGGCATGAATACGGAAACGGAAACGCAGATCCAGCACCACCGGACCGTATTCAATGAGAATGTATTTATCCCCCGCCTGACGATAAGCGACCTCAGGCGTCGTATCCGTTGCTGGCAATTGCGCCAATACCGTGGCCGACACAGTATCCTGCGGCAGCAGTTCGGCGGCGGCGAATTCAGTGGTAATACTCAATGGCGACAGCGACTCAATGGCCGTATCGATAGCCTTCTCTTGCGCCAATGCCTGATCAAAGGTCACCGGTACAAAACGAATCGTATCGCCGGGCTTCACCTGGCCTACTTTCCAGAGTTCGCTCTGTACTATGGTCACCGGGCAAACAAAGCCACCCAGACTCGGGCCATCATGGGTCAGAATCACTGGCATATCGCCGGTAAAATTGATGCTGCCAATGGCGTATTCACAATCGTGAATGTTTGAAGGATGCAGACCGGCTTCGCCACCATCTTTCCGGGCAAAGCTGGGTTTCGGGCCATTCAGACGAATGCCCAAACGGTTCGAGTTGTAATGTACTTCCCAATCGCTGCTCAGAAATTCGTCGATGGATTCCTGAGTAAAGAAATCCGGTGCTCCGTGTGGACCATACATGACGGCAATTTCCCAATTCGCCGGCTGGCTGCCCACCGTCATCGGATATTCCGGGATCAGATCGTAAGGCGCCGCTTGCGGCGCGTATGCTGGTTCCGGTGTCGTGCAGGCGGCAATTCCGGCCTGCGACACAGGCAACATATCCGCAGCCCGTAAGGTTCGACCGGCATGACCACCGAACTGCCCCAATGCAAAGGTCGAGCGACTGCCCAGATATTCAGGCACATCAAACCCACCGCGCACGGCCAGATAACTGCGACACCCTGTCAGGGCTTTGCCCATGTTCAGTACCTGACCGGCACGCACCTCTACCGGCTCCCAACAAGGTACGGCCTGACCGTCAAGGCTGGCATCACACTGAGCGCCCGTCAGAGCGATGACCGCATCCTGATGGAAGGTCAGCACAGGACCAACAATTGTTGCTTCAAGTCCGGCGGCTTTTTCATGGTTACCGACAATGCGGTTGGCCAGACGGAAGGCAAAATCATCCATGGGGCCGGACGGCGGCACGCCGATGTCCCAGTAACCTTTGCGTCCCGGGTAATCCTGAATGCTGGTGTAAGTACCGGGCTGCATAACCTCAATGCAGTGAGGTTGAAATTCAAACGACTCCAACGCCCGGGTGCTGACTTCGCCTTGCGCAAAGCGATCCCAGGCACACACCTGACGCAGGTAATCCACGTTGGTTGAAATACCCGCCAGGGCAGTATGATTCAGTGCCTTCTGGATATTCGCGATGGCCTCGTCACGGGTATTACCGGTGACAATCAACTTCGCAATCATGGGGTCATACAAGGCACTGACCTCAGAGCCGGTGCTGACCCAGGTGTCGACACGCACGTCCTTGGTGGCCGGGAAATCGACCAGTGTCAGCACACCCGGAGATGGCTGGAAATTCTTCAGCGGATCTTCTGCGTAAATACGCACTTCAATCGCCGCGCCTGTTACCTCAGGACGCTGAGTTAAATCCGGTGGTGTACCCGCCGCCACAAGCAGCATCCACTCCACCAGATCCAGCCCTGTGACCATTTCCGTGATCGGGTGCTCTACCTGTAAACGGCTATTCACCTCAAGAAAGTAGAATTCATCCCGAGCTGGGTCATAAATAAATTCAACCGTGCCAGCGTTACGGTAATTCACCGAGCGGCCGAGATCTTCAGCGGCAGTAAGCATGGCTTCGCGCGTTGCCTCAGGCAGCAATGGCGCCGGCGTTTCCTCAACGACTTTCTGGTTACGGCGCTGCAACGAACAGTCGCGCTCACCCAGAGCAATCACCTGTCCCTGACCATCACCAAAAATCTGTACTTCGACGTGACGGGCGCAATCAATAAAGCGCTCAATAAATACGCCACCGTCTTTGAAGTAGTTCTCTCCCAATCGTCGAGTTGAGTCGAACACTTCAATCAGTTGAGCTTCGTCATCACAACGGGTCAGGCCGATACCACCGCCACCCGCGGTCGATTTCAGCATAATCGGATAGCCGATCTCTTGGGCGGTCTGAATCGCCTCATCAACGCTTTCCAGCAAGCCTGTGCCCGGTGTCAGCGGCACCCCTGCCGCCTGACACAATTCACGCGATGTATGCTTTAAACCGAACTCAGAAATCTGATCCGGCGTTGGGCCACAAAAAGCAATGCCCTGAGCCTCGCAATCGCGACAAAATTCGGCGTTTTCACTCAGAAATCCATACCCGGGTAAAATCGCCTGCGCACCGCATTCTTTGGCGATACGCAGTATTTCATCACCGCGCAGATAGGTATCCGCCACACTGCCTTCACCGAGTGAATACGCTTCATCCGCATCACTGACATGGGCGCTGTTACGGTCGGCTTCGGCGTATACCGCCACCGAGGTAATCCCCAGTTTTTTCAGGGTACGGATACTACGGACAGCAATCTCACCACGGTTGGCAATTAGTACTTTGTTAAACATAACTCTGCTCCTGACTTCGCAATTTACGCCGGTTGTGGCTGCTGTGATTTGAGATGCTGAATGTAGGCGCGCCAGCCACCGAAGTGACTGATGTGCGTGGCCGATGCCACCGCCTCAGGCTCGCAGATAAACCCTTTCACCAAACGCCCGTCGGCCAGCTCCAGAGTGCCAATGCCCAGGGGTTGAGGGATCTCCTCGACGAAGGCACCAAAGGCCGCCTGATCCAGGCGCCAGAGCTCGACAATTAGTGAATGCCCTTCTTCCTCACCACCGGCGAGGCGAGTCTCATTCACCCGAACCAAGCCCGGCTTCGGTGGCGTTGTATTGGCCAAGGCGTAAAGTTGATATTTATTGGCCGTCAGCGTTTGCTCTAACAACACGGCGTGGCGACTGCTGAGCTGGAAATTTAACGGCATACCAGTCAGGTGTGCCCCGACGACCGCTACCACGACCGAGGCATCCGACTTTTTGCCCAGCATTACGGGGGCTTCTGGAAGACGCAGAAGGCCTTGCCATTGCGCCGAGAAATTTAAGAGGGCCAGTTCGCTCCAGGCGGGCGCAATCACAGTCACCCCAAACGGTAGGCCGTCACTGCGCATATTCGCCGGTAAGGAGATCGCACTCAGGTCTGCGAGATTCACAAAATTGGTGTACGTGCCCAACTGGCTGTTCACCGCAACAGGATCGGCATCAACGTCGGCCAGCGTCGGGAAGCGCGGAGCCGTTGGAACGAATAACGCATCGACTTGCTTGAATAATTCATCGATTTTTTGCACCA
>JAYYHP010000166.1:0-2157 GCA_036148335.1 Pseudomonadota bacterium | reverse complement strand
TACAGGTAGTTCAGTACCCGGATCAGGAGCACGGTGAAGCCCCATGCAGTTACAAGCCTGACGGTAACCGCATGGCGTATTTTCACGCTCAGGCGTTGCGTACACTAAAACAACCCACGACGCAGTTTTATGCCACGGCGCGGGGTTACCTCAGTGGGGATTTGGGCTGGGATAACTGGCAACAACTGGGGTTGCAGGGGCTGGCAGAAGTGGTGTGTCGTCTGGACGAAGACAACAACAGCAAGTTGCTGACGGCGGCGATGCCGCATTTGCCACCGGTGCCGCGCCATGTGTTGCTGGGCTTTCTGGAAAACGCTGCACCAGACGTTCACCTGACGGGCGCCATCATGGATGCGCTGGCTAAGCAGATGAGCGCTGGGGCCGACGCGGCTCAGCTAGCGGCATTTTGTCGCGGCTTATCAGGCAGTGTCAGTACCACTCATCGTCAGCAGGTTCTGAATCTGGTATTGCAGCATCCGGTGGCCGCAGAAGCCGAAGTATTGAGCGCCATTGGCAGTCGTTGTTGGCAGGATCTTGAAGACGAATGCCTGCATCGTTATCTGGAGGTGCTGGCCAGTGCCGGGCAGGATATGTTCCTGGCACTGGTGGCTGACCTGATGACGCTGCCGGGCAAGCGTCAGCAAATTCTGGAAGCCTTCCGTAATCCGGAACGCAGTGAAGCGCTGGGCGCGGCCATTGGCACGCTGATGCAGGCCGCACGCGGACACCTGCAATGAGTGCGCTGTGTCTGTGCGGCAGCGGGCTTAACGCCGCAGATTGCTGTGCGCCGTTGCATCAGGGGCAACCGGCACCATCGCCTGAAGCGTTAATGCGTTCGCGATATTCGGCCTTTGCCAGTGAAAATGCAGACTATTTACTGCGCAGCTGGCATCCGGAGTATCGTCCGGAGACCCTCGACTTTCCGGCGGACACGCGCTGGACCAGCCTCACCGTACTCTCCAGTCGCGAGCAAGGCGACGTGGGCGAAGTGCATTTCATTGCCCGCTTTCAGGAAGCCGGCGAATGGTTTGAGCTGGAAGAGGCCTCGCGCTTCAGCAAACTGAATGGGCACTGGTTCTATGAGGCAGGCAATGCCGACTTTCGTCCGTTGCAGCCCGGACGTAATGATCCGTGCCCATGTGGGAGCGGTCGGAAATGGAAGAAATGTTGCGCCTGATGACTTATTTCAGGCGCTCATAGCGTTCGATCCTCCGAGCCGAGCACCTGCCGGACCGCCCCTCTATGGACATCCTGGTCGCCGCAATCTGTGAGGTAGCTCGCCAAAAACCAGAGTCAAACTTGACAGACCTTGATCAATGTCTGCATCTTACCCCCCAGTAGCGCTGAATTACCAAACGACGACTCTGAGTTCATGAAAACAATACTGACCTTAGCGGCAGCCTTGCTGACCGCCGTGCCGAGCTTGGCAGCAACCCCAGAAGAATTGGACCAACTGCTGCAGGGAATCAAGAGCGACATTGCCGCTAAGCGGTTATCCTCCCCTGAGAGCAACAATGCTCTGGATAAAATTACCGAATTCCGGGCGGAAGCTCCGTTTGATTACCGGGTCGTACCGCTCGCTTATGAGTGGGGCGAGGCTTATGTGGCGTTGTCGCAACAGGCTCGAGCCAAAGGCGACTTCGGCAAAGCACAAGGTTACCTCGATAATGTCTGGCGGGTGGCCGCACTGACCCCGGGGCTTGAAGAAGAACAACGCGCGCTTGATGAGTCTTTGGCACAGCAAGGCAAGCAGGCCGTTGCGGTGAAAGACACCGGCCCTGACGAAGCCGAGCTGGAGCGCCAACGTACATTGGCGGAAGCGGCTGAAAAAGAAAAACTGCGCTTACAGCAGGAGGCTGAAAAACAGCGTCGTATCGCGCAGCAACAAGCGGCAGAAAAAGCCAAACGCGAGGCCGCCGAGAGGGCACGTCGGGAGCAGCCGGAGCGCGAACGTCGTGCGGCGTTGGCGGCCGCCGCAGCAGCCCCCGCACCAGCAGCACCGGCCGTTGCATCGCCCATTGATCTGGAGGCCCCATGCCCGCGGCCGCGGTGACCACGTGCCTTGCTCGCGAACTTGAGCTTTCGTGACCGAGAGAGAGAATGGACGATGGCCGCAGTTATGGGTTGAGCTGCGGACTAGCCCTTACTCATCCCCGC
>JAYYHP010000165.1:0-16529 GCA_036148335.1 Pseudomonadota bacterium | reverse complement strand
CACGTGGGTCTGCAGGCACGTCTGATGTCTCAGGCGCTGCGTAAAATCACCGGTAATGTGAAAAACGCGAACTGTCTGGTGATCTTTATTAACCAGATTCGTATGAAGATCGGCGTTATGTTCGGTAGCCCGGAGACCACGACCGGCGGTAACGCACTGAAGTTCTACTCGTCGGTTCGACTGGATATCCGCCGCACCGGCGCCGTTAAGCAGGGCGATGAAGTGGTGGGTAACGAAACCCGCGTCAAAGTCGTGAAGAACAAAGTTTCACCACCATTCAAGCAGGCGGAATTCCAGATCCTGTACGGCAAAGGCATTTACCACATGGGCGAAGTCATCGACCTGGGTGTGAAGTGCGGTCTGGTGGAGAAATCCGGTGCCTGGTACAGCTATCAGGGCGATAAAATTGGTCAGGGTAAAGCCAATGCCTCTCAGTATCTGGCTGACCACCCTGAAATGGCTGATGAGATCGAAACTCAGATCCGCGCCCAACTTCTTAACGTCGCTGCCCCAGTGAGCGAGGATGAAGAAGCAGAAGAAGCCTGAGCCACTGGATCGTCAGGGGCTGATGCACGCGGCGGTTGATCTCCTCAGCCGTCGCGATTATTCCCGTCAGGAGCTGTATCGCAAGCTCTCCTCCCGCACCGATGATGCCGATGCCCTGCAACAGGTGTTAGATGACCTGGCCGAACGGCGCTGGCAATCGGACACCCGTTTTGGTGCCATGTTTGTTCGTTCCCGGGCTTCCCGTGGTGTCGGTCCACGACGATTGCAGCAGGAACTGTCACACAAGGGATTGTCGGATCAGGACAAACACGAAGTGATGTCTGAGGCCGAGACCGATTGGCAGGCTTTGGCCATTGAAGTGGCTGAAAAAAAAGCTCGTCAGATAGCACCAAACGATCCACAACGAAAAGCCAAGCTTTGGCGCTTTTTGTCGTATCGTGGATTCAGTAGTGATCAGATTAGTTACGCCATCGATTCTGTCCTGTCCTCAACAGACTGAGCTTTTCTTGATTAAATTTCCGTCGACAGACACATGTAATATTGTGCCTAACGCGGCACTGTCGCCTCAGTCTATTGACTAACATCCCCCTGCTTAGGAACATCAGCATTCGACAGAAAAAGAACAAACGTTAACTGTCTGAGTGTTCACAGGATAAGAGTTTTGGGGAAGGATATGGCGCCGACTGCTCAAGTCGATATTGTGCTGGTTCAGCATCTGCTCAATTATTGGGCAGAGCGCGGCATCGATATGGAGCAGCTCTGGCCAGTACTGGGTATTGATCCAACGTTGCCACTGCCACGTTGGGTGGAGACCGATCGGGTTGCAGACGCGTACGATTTTGTTGCGCGTCAGTTAAACGACCTGATGTTTGCGTTTGATCTGGGTATTTACATGGCTCGGAGAGACATGCCGTTGCAGCGTTTACTGCGCTATGCCCCTTCCTTGCGTAAAGGCATTGAAGCACTTTTACCATATGTTTACCTGAACACCGGCAGCCTGCGTTATTCGATTGATACCAGTGCTTCAGACGAAGTGACGATCTCGGTAGAACGTCATCCTCAGCGTCATGTCTCGCCGTTGCAGCTGACCGCCGCCGTTGTGATCATGGCGGGAGTCTGCCACGACGTACTGGGTTCTACTTACTGCGACAGTGACTTGTGTTTGTATCTGCCGCCAACGCAAGTGGCCGATGTTCGTGAGGTTAGCGAACGCATTGGCATGCGCGTGTCGGCGACCGATACCTTTTACATGCTGACCATCAGTCGCGCCGCTTGGGAACGTCCGGGTCATGATCCACAGCCGGTGTTGTTCCGCAGTGTGCAGCGGGAGTTGATGCGTCAGGACCAACGTTTTAAAGAGCACCTCGAGCTACACAACGAACTAAAGGACATCCTGCAGATGTGTCTGATCCGTCGTAATGTGTCGCAGGAGGGTGTGGCCGATCAGTTGGGTATCAGTGTGCGTAATCTGCAGCGTCGCTTGCGAGCGCTGGGAACGACATATCAAAATCTGTTGGATGAGGCCCGTCAGGGGTTGGCCATGAAGCTGATCTGTGAAGGCGATCTGCCTTTGTATGAGGTGGCTTATATGGTGGGTTACACCGAGCCAAGTGCCTTCTATAAAGCGTTCCGTCGTTGGACGGGATCAACGCCCGGCGATTATCGCCAGGCGTATCTGTCAGCCATCAGTGCAATTTCAAGCGCGGACGAATAACCTTATTGATGTGACCGACTAAGGTCAGCAACAGCGTGTGCCAGTAACCGTGAAGGGCGATCTGGTGCAGGCGATATAAGGATACGTAAACCAGTCGCGCCAGCCGTCCTTCAATCATCATCGACCCTTTGGTCAGGTTCCCCATCAGACTCCCCACCGTGCTGTAGCGGCTTAGTGATACCAGTGAACCTTTGTCCTTGTACACAAATGCAGGCATGGCTTGGCCTTTGTGGCGAGCACTGAGGGCTTTGACCAGATGGCTGGATTGCTGATGTGCAGCCTGCGCTCGCGGAGGTACGGGTTTACCATCCTGATCCATCACGCTACAGCAATCGCCCAAAGCAAAAATAGCGTCATCGTCGGTTTGCAGGCTTTCGTTAACTACGAGCTGATTGGCTCGATTGGTTTCCAGACCCAGCTGCGCCATGAACTCTGGCGCTTTGACCCCAGCAGCCCATACCCGCAACACGGCCGAAATCGTACGCCCATCTTTGGTATTAAGCCCTTGGTCCGTGACTTCCGTGATCAGGGTGTTGGTCAGTACTTCGACGCCCAGATTTTCCAATTCCCGCGTCGCCGCCGCCGACAGGCGCGGTGGCAGCGCAGGGAGAATACGTTCGCCGGCTTCGATTAACCGGACTTTTAATTGCCCCGGAGATACATTACGCAACCCATAAGAGGCCATAACCTCGGCGGTGTTGTAGAGTTCGGCAGACAATTCAACGCCGGTAGCGCCGGCGCCGACAATGGCGATCTCAAGTGGCGCAGGCTCGTCGCTGTTGCTGGCGCGCAGGAACTCATTCAGGAGAACGCGGTGGAAGCGTTCTGCCTGACGTCGACTGTCGAGGAAGATGCAGTGTTCTCCGGCACCTTGCGTACCGAAATCATTGGTCACACTACCAATCGCCAGTACCAGAGTGTCATAGCGCACGCGGCGCTCCGGCAACACTTCACGACCGTCGTCGTCCAGCATGGGTTGCAGAATGACGCGTTTATTGTCGCGGTCGAGTCCGCCCATACGCCCCATGCGAAAATCGAATCCGTGTTTACGGCCATGGGCGCGATAGTTCAGTTCATCAATGCCTGAATCCAGGGCGCCGGTGGCGACTTCGTGTAATAACGGCTTCCAGAGGTGAGTCGGGTTGGCGTCAATTAACAGGATCTCGGCTTTCTTTTTCCGACCGAGTTTACGTCCTAGTTGGGTTGCCAGTTCCAGACCACCTGCGCCGCCGCCAACGATGACGATGCGTTGCATAGGAGTCTCTCTCATTAAGTAAAATTGGCGCCATTATACGGATAAAGTCCGAAAAAGTCGGTGTTTTCTGGCGAATAATCACCCCCGACTTTTTCGGCTGTTTTGAGGCACTTTTTCGGGTAGCAAAGGCCGTTAATCAGGCTGACGTGTGTGCGCTGAAATGGCTCAGCAGTCGTTCTGTGACTTCGCCCGGCTTGTCATGTGCCAGCCAATGCGTGGCATCGGGGTAGGTGGTGAGTGTGCCGTTGTCGAGATATTTTACACTGTTTTTTGCCATGTCCAGGGTCAATGCCAAGTCATGTTCACCCCACAGAATCTGAGTCGGGGTGCTGACCTGATTACCAAAGCGTGCTTTTGGCTGTGAACGCATTGCCGCGCGGTAGTAATGCACCATGGCTTTCATGGCGCCTGGTGTTTTCCAGTGTGCCAGCAAAGTATTGATGTCTTCTTCGGTATAGCTGCCCTTGCACGACGTGCGGCGCAGAATGTCACGGAAGAAAAAGTAATTACCGACCGGCAGCGTCAGTTCAGGCAGGACAGGTAATTGAAAGTAGAACACATACCAGCTCTTCAGCATTTGCATCGGGCTGCGACGCAGGGTGCCGAGAAATACTCGGGGGTGTGGTACGTTCAGAATTGTGAGGCTGGCCAGTTGTTCGCTGTGGTGCAGCGCATACCACCAGGCCACCATGGCACCCCAGTCGTGGCCAACCAGATGAATTTTTTTGGCGCCGCTGTAACGGCGGATGGCGTCTACGTCTTTGATTAATTCATCAACGTGGTAGTCCGCAACGTCGTCCGGCTTAGATGATTGACCGTAGCCGCGCATGTTGGGTGCAAAAACGCGATAACCCGCGTCGGCCAGAGGCTCAATCTGGTGGCGCCAGGTGCTCCAGCATTCTGGAAATCCGTGCAGTAAAACCACAACTTCGCCGTTGTCCGGCCCCGCGTGGCGAGTTTCCAGTCCGATGGGACCGTTATAAATTTGAGTAATTTGCATGTGTCCTCCGTGGTGATCAGTGAGTGGTCGTATCAGGGGACGAGGTGAGATCGACGACGCCCAGCATAATGAACGTGCCAGCCACCAGTATCAGTGCACAGATGGCTTGTACTGCCGTTCGCAAGGCCGTCGGTAGTTGTCGGTATTTTTGATGATGATGGATCAAGCTGGGGTGACCAAATGGACCGATGCCCAGATTGAGCATGGTTAAGGCCATCGCTGGCAACATGCACAGCAATAATAATCCCGTAGTATCCATCACAGCTCCTTCAAGCGGTTCCGACATTGTTGTTGATTCAGGGCTTCCTCGGCACTGAAGGGAGTCAGCGTGAGGCAGTGTTGCAATAAATTGCGGATATCTTTGCGATGGTCTTTAGCGTCGAGACGGGTCAGACCAATGACAAATTCGTTGTAGACCATCGGCAGGTCTGGCGACAACGCGATGGCCTTCTGGAAGTCTTCGAGTGCATTACTTTCCGTGGCACCGTACGTCAGGCTACCAAGAAATGAACCGACGCGCTCGACGATCCCGGCTTGCAGGCCGCCACGAGTCAGCGGATAGGCGGCCTCATTGGGATGCGCTTCTGCCAGTTCTGTCAGGGTGTCTTTGGCCTGACTGATCAGTCCCGATGAGCGCGCTTCTCCGGTGCTCATCAGCTCCAGCATACGCACGCGTGAATAGACGCGACCAAACAGCGCGAAGGTGTAGTCCGGCGCCAGAGTTAAGCCAACATTCGCCTGTGCTTCGGCTTGTTGAAAGTCGCGCATTTTATCGTCAGCGTCGTGTTCGAGCAGGGTCGTGTGAACCAGCAGAGAGTACACCGCTGGAATTTCGCCAAAGGGTCCCAGGCTCATGCCCAGTTCATAGGCCTCTTTATAGCGACCGCTATAGTGCAAGCGCCATACGGTTTGCAACTCCGCAGCGAGCGGCGCGTAATTGCTATCGTGAATGGCCATATACACGGCAGGGGGAGGATTTTTCTCGGTGGCCAACACCAACATGGCATGTGCCAGACGCGGGTGAGTCTCCAGCATTTTTTTCAGCCAGGCTTCATCCGGGTATTCGACGTGCGTCATGGCCGTCAGTGTGGCCCATTGTGCTTTTAAGGCGTCGCCTGAAAAATCGAATTGTGGCAGGTCGTCGGGGTAGTCATCCCAGTCGACGGCCATAGCGCTGGCAGTGCATAGCGACAGCGCAATGGCGAATAAAAGTTGCAGCATAGTGTCCCCCAAATACGGCCAGTATACAGACGCACTGGGGGGCTGGCCTGTTGTTTTACGCCAATTCAGCGTAGGCCTTGGTCTGGGGCTGGGCCTGGGTCAGGAAAAGGCATTCCCAGGACGAACGCCCAGTGCTTTGAGTATCTTGGCGAGTGGGCAAAATCCGGTAAAGGCCGCCTGCAACATGTTGACCCCGACAAATGCGGTAAAGCCCAACCAATACACAGAATGCAATTGTGACAGTGTCAGGCTGATGAGAATAAAAGTACCGGCAATGGCAAAGACAAGACGATCAACGTTCATAAGTCACCTTCGAACTGAATGATTAAGTTGAATATAGTTACGTAGTTATATTATGCCCGTGACGGCAAAGACGCAAGTGGCGGCGCCAGTGTGACTTGGCGCTACAAACCGCTATACTCCGGCTCCTAATATCTAAGAATCTCGTTGGGAATCTCTCAGCCGTATGAAAAGCTCTGAAATCCGTCAGGCGTTCCTGAATTTCTTCGCCTCCAAAGGCCATGAAATTGTTGCCTCTAGTCCGCTGGTTCCGGGTAACGACCCGACCCTGTTATTCACTAACGCTGGCATGGTGCAGTTTAAAGACTGTTTCCTGGGCAAAGATCAACGCAGCTACACTCGCGCGACTTCGTCTCAGCGTTGCGTGCGTGCGGGCGGTAAGCATAACGACCTCGAGAATGTTGGCTACACGGCGCGTCACCACACCTTCTTTGAAATGCTGGGTAACTTCAGCTTCGGTGATTATTTCAAAGACGATGCCATTAGCTACGCCTGGGAATTTCTGACGTCGAAAGAGTGGTTAAATCTGCCGGTCGAGAAACTCATGGTCACCGTCTACGCGGACGACGATGAGGCCTACGACATCTGGCACAAAAAAGTGGGTGTGCCAGCCGACAAAATCGTTCGTATAGGCGACAACAAAGGCGCGCGTTACGCCACAGATAATTTCTGGGCCATGGGCGATACGGGCCCATGTGGACCATGTACCGAGATTTTCTACGACCACGGCGAGCACATCTGGGGTGGTCCACCGGGATCGCCAGAAGAAGACGGCGACCGCTTCATTGAAATCTGGAACAACGTATTCATGCAGTTCGAGCGTAAAGCCGATGGCGAGATGATTGCGTTGCCAAAACCTTCGGTTGATACCGGCATGGGGCTGGAACGTATTTCGGCCATCATGCAGGGCGTTCACAGCAACTACGAAATCGATATTTTCCAGGCACTGTTGCAAGCGGCAGGTGAGCTGACCGGTTGTAAAGACACCGAGAACAAATCGCTGCGCGTGATTGCCGACCACATCCGTTCAACCAGCTTCCTGATTGTCGATGGTGTACTGCCATCCAACGAAGGTCGCGGCTATGTGCTGCGGCGTATTATTCGTCGTGCGGTACGCCACGGACACATGCTGGGTGCACCGGCTGGCTTCTTTAACAAGCTTGTTCCTGCACTGTGCGAGCAGATGGGTGAAGCCTACCCAGAGCTGGTGAATCTGGCTGAGCACGTACAGAAAGTGCTGCGCTTGGAAGAGGAGCAGTTTGCCAAAACCCTCGATAAGGGCATGGCGATTCTTAACGATGCCATTGCTGATTTGCAGGGCGATACGATTCCGGGTGAAACCGCGTTTAAGTTGTACGACACCTACGGCTTCCCGCTGGATCTGACCGCCGATGTGGCGCGTGAACGTGAATTGAAAGTCGATGAAGACGGCTTCAACACGGCCATGGAAAAGCAGCGCGAAACCGCACGTGCGGCAGGTAACTTTGCCGCCGATTATGGAAAAGGTCTGGAGATCGAGGGTGACACGGCCTTCCTTGGTTATGACAACCTAGAGAACACAGGCAGCGTCAAAGCCTTGTTTGTGAATGGCGAAGCCGCTGACAGCATCAATGCTGGTGATGAGGCAATTCTGGTGCTGGATGAAACCGCTTTCTACGCAGAGAGTGGTGGTCAGGCGGGTGATACCGGTTTCCTGAAAGCTGCTGGCGTGGTCTTCCAGGTGAAGGACACCACCAAAGAAGGCAGTAACCACCTGCACCGCGGTGTACTGGTTGAAGGTGCGGTGAACGTTGGTGATCAGCTGACCGCGACGGTTGATGCTGAAAAACGCGCGTCGACTGCGATTCATCACTCAGCAACGCACCTGCTGCACGCGGCTTTGCGCACTGTGTTGGGCGAGCACGTTGCTCAGAAAGGCTCGCTGGTGACGTATGACAAGCTGCGTTTTGACTTCTCACATCTTGAAGGCGTGAAGCCAGAAGAAATTGCTGAGATTGAAACACTGGTGAACGCACAGATCCGTGCCAACACCGAAGTCTCTACCCGTCTGATGAACATCGATGATGCCAAAGCCTTGGGTGCTATGGCCCTGTTCGGTGAAAAGTACGATGACGAAGTGCGTGTTCTCTCCATGGGAACGGATAACTTCTCGGTCGAGCTCTGTGGTGGTACTCACGCTAAGCGTACCGGTGACATCGGTCTGCTGAAAATCAGCTCTGAAAGCGGCATCGCGGCGGGTATCCGTCGTATTGAAGCGGTCGTTGGACAGGCTGCGCTTGATTTCATCGCTCATGAAGAAGCAACACTGGGCGGCATTGCTCGCGCATTGAAAGGTTCTACCGACAATGTGGGTGAGAAGGTTGAGCAGATGATTGCCCGTAGCCGTCAGCTCGAAAAAGAGCTGGATGCACTGAAGTCTAAGCTGGCCTCAAGTGCTGGTTCGGATCTGGCGGGGCAGGCGAAAGACATTAACGGTGTGAAAGTTCTGGCAGCGAAGCTGGACGGCGCGGATGTTCCTGCACTGCGTAACACCATGGATCAGCTGAAAAATAAGCTGGGTTCCGCCGCGATCATGCTGGCATCCGACAATGACGGCAAAGTCACTCTGCTGGCCGGTGTCACCAAAGACCTGATTGGCAAAGCCAAAGCCGGCGACGCTGTGAAAGAGTGTGCGGGCTATGTTGATGGTCGCGGTGGCGGTAAGCCTGAGATGGCGCAAGCCGGTGGCCAGAAGCCGGAAGGCATTGCCGATGCACTGGCCGCCTTTGAGCGCTGGGCTGAGACGGCTTTTTCTTAAGTCGCTACGGCCGCTGAGTCAGTGACAGAAAGCCCGCGTTATTGCGGGCTTTCTGCTTTCTGGCGGAACACATCGTTCAAATGGCTCGAATTGTTGCGCTTCAGCGACAAAAGGCAGCGTCACCTCTGGGCTCGCCGCTTTCCTAAGTTGCTCATTTATTGTTTAATTGCGACCCTTTTACAGATACTTACTCAGTAATCCCGGTATGGCGTTATACGTACAGAAATACGGTGGTACCTCCGTTGGTACCATTGAGCGAATTGAAGCCGTTGCAGACAAGCTGAAGGCTTTCCACGACGATGGTCACCAACTGGTGGTGGCGGTGTCGGCCATGAGTGGTGAAACCAACCGCTTAATTGGTTTAGCAAAAGGCATCACCGATGCACCATCTCCACGTGAAATGGACGTACTGGTGTCGACCGGTGAGCAGGTGACTATTGCACTGCTGGCCATGGCGTTGGAGAAGCGTGGTATTACCGCCCGCTCTTTCACTGGCTGGCAGGTAGGTATCAAGACCGACCGCGCTTATATGAAAGCGCGCATCGAAGACATCGAAACCGGCAAAATGCGCGAAGTGCTCGATGCTGGTGGCATTTGTATCGTCGCTGGTTTCCAGGGCGTGGATGACGATAACAACATCACTACGCTGGGCCGCGGTGGTTCAGATACCACGGGTGTGGCGCTGGCGGCGGCATTAAAAGCAGACGAGTGTCAGATTTATACTGACGTGGATGGGGTATACACCACCGATCCACGTGTTGTCCCAGCGGCACGTCGCATGGACACAGTGACCTTTGAAGAAATGCTCGAAATGGCGAGCCTGGGTTCAAAAGTACTGCAGATCCGTTCGGTAGAATTTGCCGGTAAATATAAAGTTCCTTTACGTGTGCTGTCCTCATTTAAAGAAGGCAACGGCACGCTGATCACAACCGAGGAGACAAGCTCCGTGGAAAATCCAGTCATCTCTGGTATTGCGTTCAATCGCGATGAAGCAAAAGTGACCGTGAAAGGCGTGCCGGACGTTCCGGGCGTTGCATCACGTATTCTGGTTCCGGTTAGTGAAGCGAACATCGAAGTCGACATGATCATTCAGAACGTGTCGGAGGACGGTTCTACTGACTTCACATTCACCGTACACCGCAATGACTACAAAAAAGCGTTGCAGTTGCTGAGTGAACTGGCCGCCGAACTGAACGCCGAAAGCGTCAGCGGAACCGATGACATCTGTAAGGTGTCTATGGTTGGGGTTGGCATGCGTTCACACGCGGGTGTGGCGAGCAAAATGTTTGAGACGCTGGCGAAAGAAAGCGTAAACATCCTTGCCATTACCACCTCAGAGATCAAAATCTCTGTTGTGATCGAAGAAAAGTACCTCGAACTCGCGGTACGCGCACTGCACACGGCTTTCGGCCTGGACGCAGACGTTACTGAAGAACAGTAAGTCCCTTTTTTATTAGTGGGCGGCCCATGAAGGAATGCCCACTAATAACAAAAAGTTCTCACCATCTGGTGGTCTCGCCTTTAAAACTGGCAAGACTGGTCAATACTGGAGAGGTGGGACGTATTTATGGCTAGATGCCAGCAGCACCCTATACAGAAACTGGAATCTCAGGAGAAACCCTATGCTTATTTTGACTCGCCGTGTCGGTGAAACACTGATGGTTGGTGATGAAGTCACAGTCACCGTACTGGGCGTTAAAGGAAATCAGGTACGAATCGGTGTGAACGCCCCTAAAGAAGTTGCCGTTCACCGTGAAGAAATTTATCAGCGCATCCAACGTGAAAAAGACGGTGGTGAAGCGAACGGAAATTACTAAGCATTTAATTTCCTTGAATTTTTCCTTTGAAAAATTCAAGAACGTGGTATCATGCGCGCCGTGACATGGAGAGATGGCCGAGTGGCTGAAGGCGCACCCCTGCTAAGGGTGTATAGGTTTACCCCTATCGAGGGTTCGAATCCCTCTCTCTCCGCCACGTTCTTTCTGCTTCATGCAGATGCGTATTTAAGTCGTTGACTCTTGTATCAACCACCCTATAATACGCGCCCCACGATGCGCGCTCGTAGCTCAGCTGGATAGAGTACCTGGCTACGAACCAGGCGGTCGGAGGTTCGAATCCTCCCGAGCGCGCCATTCTTTGAATGCTATATCGTGACCTTTTTCTGATGCGCGCTCGTAGCTCAGCTGGATAGAGTACCTGGCTACGAACCAGGCGGTCGGAGGTTCGAATCCTCCCGAGCGCGCCATTTCAGAAACTCTTCTTCGAAATATCCTCAATAGCTATTACCTCCATCGTTCTCGAAAGCATCGTTGCGCTCGGGTTGGATGAGAACCTTCGTAAGGTTCGACTGATTGCCGGGAGCAATCAGGACCGCGCCAGCGCCCGAAGGGTTGAGGGCAGGACGCCCGAGAGTCAATCCTCCTCCCGAGCGCGCCATTTCAGAAACTTCCCCTCAAAGAAAAATATCTCCCTGTAGCAGCTCCGTTTATTAATAAACTCGTCAGTGCGGCGGAGATGATGAGGCCGCTCCTACGCATCTCTGCGTTCGCGGCATTAGTGCATACCTGCGTTCCGGATATTAGTTCACTACTGTATTCCAGGTCTGGCTGGTTGGGTTTTACTCCGACATCCAGGCAATCAACGCCTCGCTGTCAGCAGGACGGAAGCAACGAATGCCATGGCGCTTAAGTAACGCTGTGGTTACACCGTCGCCTTGCGTTAACTGGCGCTTAAACTGTCCATCATATACTTCGCCATGGCCACACGACGGCGAACGTGCCGCCAGCAGAGCGCCATCAGCACCGTTTTCGTGTGCAATCTCCAGTGTTCGCTGTGCACCTTGAATAAACGCCTGTGTAACGTCCTCTCCAGCCTCAGTGAGAATGCTGCCTTGTCCATTGAGAATCTGCTCGGCAGAGGCGTTTGTAATTTCTGCCGGCGGGCGAGGTGTGGGTAATCCGCCTAAGGTTTCTGGGCAAACCGGGATCAGTCGCCCTTGTTGTTGCCAGCGTTGCAGTAGAGAGTAGAGATGGGCCACCTTTGATGCGTTGTCGTCACCGTCGTAGCGTAGCGGTTGTCCCAGCAGGCAGGCGCTGACTAACAGGCGTTTCATGCGTCGTTCTTTTGCAGCAGGAAATGAACATAGCGGCCGAGGCGGCGATACGGTTCCTGCAGACCAATTTCGAGATCTGAGGCATTCACTGCGTCCTGACCAATGCGTTCGCGGATTTTCTGGTGCATGTGGTCATGAACACATCGAATCCCGCGCCAACGGAGTAAAGTAAAACCCAGATCGCTGAGTGCACGTTCAATGGCATCCGGGTCCAGTGGGTGCTGAGGGGCATTGCCTTCTTTGCGCAGGCGCGGGTTCGCCTCGGTCGGTGCATGAGTGCGGCCATTCATAATCTGGCGCCACTGATGGCCGTGAAGGTTGTAAAACATGAGTGACAGGTGGCCCCCGGGACGAACTTTGTCACCAATCATAGGGAGTGCATCAAAGGGGTGCTCCAGCCATTCCAGTACGGCGTGATTCAATACCAGATCATAGGTGCCGGGAAAGACGTCATTCACGTCTTGTAAGGGCGCTTGTTCAGTCCGCAGGGGCAGTCCCTGATGAGCAAACTGGTCGTTGGCTAAGGCCAGCATCTCTGCGGAGATATCCAGCAGGTCGATCTGAGCACCTTGCTGCGCCAGCCACAAGCTGAATTGCCCTTGGCCACCGCCTAAATCGAGTACGCGCTGCTGTGATAGCGGCACAGCGATATCACGGATGTCCTGCTGCAATGCCGCCAGACGCAACTGGCCCCTGGGCGTCGCGTATATCGTGCGTCGGAAACGAGCCGCTAAATCATCAAAATTACGATCACGTTGCTGAGTCATATACTTGCGTCATTTATCTGGGGCATCTGCTGCATCATGGGTTACGCCAGGCCTGAGAAAATCACTCAAGGACGTGCGTAGCGGTTATGCCGGAATCATACCAGTAAGCGGGCAAATCGGGAGGATTGGTCTATAGTTTAGTGATCATTTGCATCCGGATCAGGGAAGACGTGCCCCTATGTCTGCAGTTACTGACACATGCCCGGTGGGAGAGACCCACTGCCCTTTAATTGATGAGGTTTCTGAGCTGCGTCGTCAGGTCATTACTGATCCTTTAACTGGGCTGCATAACGTCCGGCATTTTCGCAGTAGCTTGCAACAGGAGCTGGAGCGTACCCGCCGGACCGGCATGTCGACAGTTCTTATGATGGTCGATCTCGATCACTTTAAGCGCATTAATGATACACATGGCCACGAGGCCGGTAATCAGGTGTTGATTGCAACGGCACGATTGTTGATGTCGCAGACTCGCATGCTGGATGTCTGTTGTCGTTATGGCGGTGAAGAATTCGCTGTGATTCTGCCATCCACTGAGCTGATGTTAGCGCGTCAGGTTGCCGAGCGATTTCGTCAGGCGCTGGCGGCGATGACGATTGACGTGAACGAGACCAGTCTGCAAGTGACAGCCAGTATTGGCTTGGCGGCATCCGATGGAACGGCGCCGTCGGAGCACCTGATTGAGCAGGCCGATTCGTGCCTGTATCAGGCCAAGCAGGATGGACGTAACCGTGTGGAGATGGTGATACCCGAAGAGGCCGAAAGCGCCGTCAGTGCCGACGAAAAAGACGCCATTAAAGGTCTGTTTGGCGGCGACTGAATCAGCTATCTCGACGTCGGTATTGCGCCGGCGTCATCTCATGCCATTTCTTAAATGCCCGAATAAAGGCGGCGGCTTCGGTGTAACCGAGTTTGCCCGCAATGGTCTCGACACTGTCTTCCGTATTATCTAACAGGTGACAGGCTTTTTCTGAGCGCACGGTATCCAGCAATTGCTGGAAGGTTGCTCCTTCGTCTTTTAACTGGCGGCGAAAACTGCGCTCGCTGGTGCTGAACGTCGCGGCGCACTCGGCAATGGATGGATACCCTTCCCGGAACATACCCAGATACTTTTTCACGCGGTCACATAGGTGATTGGTCTCGGGTTGGCGGCGTTGTTTCAACAGCTCATCGCACTGTTGTCGATACAGCGCTAACGCGGTTGGATTCGCATTGGGCAGCGGAACGTCTAATAGTTCGGCGTTAAAAACAAAACGTGCGGTCTCGGCACCGAATTCAACATCACAGCCAAAGGTGTCGGCGTAGTAATCGTGCTCGGCAGGCGTTGGGTAAGGAATGCAGATTTTACGTTGGCGATTGGGCTGTCCGAGCATGGTCTGCATCATATTCAGAAACTGAAAGGTACCGGCGACATCGCGATCAATAATAAAGCGGTGTAACTCTTCTGGCACATGATAGGGATGCAATACCAAGGCAGCCTCGGTGCCGTCGCGTTCAAAGTCGAGGCGGCTGAACAGATAGCTTAATTCCTGATAATGAATGCCCAGTTCAATGCCTTCCTGCACTGTGCTACAGCTCATTAACATCATGGCAAAAGCGCCGTAGGCGGCAATGCCAAAGGTGCTACTGAGCTTCATGGCCGCCAGGGGATCATGACGCAGATCGATATATAGGTCGGAAAGTACGGCCAGCTCATCGGCCTGAGAAATGACCGCAGCAGCATCAATCTGATCCGGATTAATTCCAGCACGAGCCAGTGCCGGCGCAGGGTCAATGCCGTATTTTTTGTGGATCTGGTCCACGGTAAAACTGAGTGCAAGTATCGATCTGAGGGTCATGGTAGCCGAATCTATTAATACCCAGGAAACACCGGATAGAGAGCGTAGGGCGGGCGCGGGCGACTTTTGTTGCAAACTGCTTGGGTTGCTAACTACTTAGTTCGCCGAAATCGTACCAAGTCGCTGGTCGTCATGACCGCCACCACAGAGAGTAACACAAGTCGGCCATACCTGACCTTGAGGTGTGGCCGAGAGCAGTGGCTGACGGCAATACTACTGGAGCGTTGAACGTTTTCTTTTAGAGTTCTCCTGAGCATTTCCATTTACTGTTCCCCGTTAGCGTTCTCTCATATCGTTTTTTGGCCGACGTTCGAAGACGGTCGAGACATCATACATTTATGGTTTCGTACGCTGTCGCTGACGTATCTCTCGTAGCATCTCTTGGGCGGAGATTCCCGGCAACTGGTGTCGACGCTCTACGGCTTCAATCTGTTCAACCAACCAGGCATTCACCGGTGTCGCAATGCCGAGATGTCGCCCGGCTTCGACCACTGCCCCATTAATGTAAGGGACTTCAGTCATGCGCTGTTGATTGAGGTCTTCCCACATGGACGAACGGGCCTGTGGGTCGATGGCCAGCATGGAGCCTGCTAGCCGTTTAAACCAGCCGTCCGGAATAGTCAGCAATCGAGGTATCCAGCGCGCGGGCAGTTTGGTCAGTCGCGGTAAGCGCAGTTGGTAGCAGTCGGTGATGGCAATCAATTCATTCATGGCCGCTGCCAGTACCCGGCGATAATCGCGTTGTTCCAGCTCTGCTTTCAAGGGCAGATCGCTTAATGCATTGATGGCGTTATTCAGGTTTAACTGCAGCTTGGCCCAGGCCAGGGCTTCGTAGCGATGGGTCTGTTGCAGAGCAAAGTGTGCCTGCTGAAAGGCGTGATTTAATCCGCCAACATCGGCGTAGGGTTCCGTCCAGACATCACCTTCGGTGCCGCGGTGAAAGTGCCCCGGGCCTTGTGGTGCGATATTCGCCCCAAAGATGCCGCGCACAATGGTCTGTGGCAGGCCTTGCAGGGATTGTTCACTGCCCAGTCCATTCTGTAGGCACAGTACGGTCGCCGTAGGAGGCGCCCAGGCTCGTAAATACTGAGCCGCCTCATGCACGCCGAGGCATTTAACAGTGAGCAGAATAAGCTCCGCCTGCCCCAGTGCTTCCGGTGAGGTGGTCAGTTCTGGCAGCGGTACGCGGATGTCCAGACTGCGATAATCCGTCAGGCGCAAGGCTCCTGCCTGGGTTAATGATTCCATGGCGTGTTCACGCCCGATTAACGTGACCTCATGTCCGGCGTGTGCCAGCACACCGCCCAGAAAGGTACCGATGGCACCAGCGCCAAAGACCACGACCCGGGTCATACGCGTGCCTTGGCCAGCCAACGGTCGAGTGCGTTGGCAAAGGTTTGTTTGTCCTTGTCTGAAAACGCCGCAGGGCCTCCGCTTTGAATGCCTGACGAGCGCATCGTGTCCATGAAATCACGCATCTGTAATTTCTGGCGTATGGTCTGTGGGCTGTAGGTCTCGCCACGGTTATTAATCACCGCGACCTTGTTTTCCATCACTTCAGCGGCCAGCGGGATGTCCTGGGTAATGACCAGATCGCCGGTCTGGGCCTGTTGCGCGATGAGATTGTCGGCAACATCAAACCCGGGCTCGACCTGCACACAGCGGATGTGTGGTGATGGGGTCACGGGCACCCGGTGATTGGCGACAAAACACGCGGGCGTGGCAGTACGAATGGCGGCTTTACAGATGATTTCACGAACGGCTTTTGGCGTCGCGTCAGCGTCTATCCAGATGGTAGGCATAGGGTCAGAATCGAAGGGTCAGTCAAAGAAAGCTCTAGTCTATGGGGCAATTGGACTAAGGAGCAACCAGAGGCCTGAAAAGGCCGCTGTTTTTACCTGAACTGTTTTGCCCTCAATTGTTTTTTGGGCAGCTTTTTTCGGAAACGGTTTTTCACCGGAAGATGGTGGCTTAGCACCTGTCAGGGACACTGAGGCTGAGCCACACTAAATACACATTAA
>JAYYHP010000164.1:0-4344 GCA_036148335.1 Pseudomonadota bacterium | reverse complement strand
ACCATCCCAGAAAATGTGACCCCAGAAAATGTCACCCCAGAAGACATTCAGCTTGAAGACATCCAGGTTGAAGACATTCAACTTGAAGGCATAGAGGTTGAAGACGTTCAACTTGAAAGCGACGTTTCCGAAGAAGCCCCAACAACCGAAGATCTGGAAACTGACACAACCGAGGACAACTTTGCCAGCCTGCTCGACGACGCCGTCGCAGAAGCCAGTGACGACAACACCTCATTGGATGAATTGCTTGAGAACCTCGGCGACGAAGCCGAGGACGACGATGAAGACCTGCTGATTCACGACGACATGGACCCGGAGAATGCCCTCTCCGACCTTCTCGAAGAAGACACCCCTGCTGCGACAACCACAGATGACAGCCTGCTGGACAACCTGAACGACCTCGTTTCTGACGACTATTCGGATATTCTTGCCAGCACGCCTGAAGAGCACGATGACAGCCAATACGAAGATAAGTGGGCACTTGCTCTGATCGACAATGAGACTGACCCCAGCTCAGCCAGTAACTCCCTAAGAAACTCTCAGCGCAGTTCTGCATCAGACGATTTGGTCGCCCCTGATCTCAGCACCATTGAAGCCTATGAACAGGGCGAAGACTTCTCGTTTACCGACATCCATGAAAGCAACCGCGGCGTTAGCTCCGACAGTCACACTGGCGAAGAGTACGTCGATGACCACGCCGATCAGTATGTTGATGATCACGCTAATCAGTATGTAGACGATACGTCAGACGCCCCTACAAACGAGTACAAAGACAGCTACTTCGATAATTTTGCAGAGTCTGCAGAGCATGACAGCGACGCAGCCTCTAATGTCACCGAAGACATCGGCTACCCCGATGCCGTACCGGGTGGCTACATGGACGATCGCGGCGAAAGAGACACCGGTGATTTTGGTCATCTGAAGAACACCCACGATTCCGAAACACTGGATGGCAACCTCAAATTTGATCAGGGCGTCAGCCTTGATATTCCTGCCGCTCGCCTTGACCCGCTTGAGCTAAACGAAGCCAAGCCCTCTAAACGAACAGGGCTGTGGGCAGTTGCCGCCCTACTGTTACTGGTCCTTGCGGTTGCTCAGACCGGATGGTTCCGTATGGCAGAGCTGGCCCGCATAGAGCAACTCCGACCTGTCTACCAGAGCGTCTGTGAACTGGCTGGCTGCCAACTTCCGGGGATTCAGAATCTGGAACAGATCCGCGTCACCAATACCGTATTCAATCCGCATCGCAGCATCTCGGGCATCATTGTGGTCGACACCCTGATCACCAACAATGCAAGCTATGCTCAACCCTACCCGGATCTTGAACTTGAGTTCCGCGACCTGAACGGCAACATTGTCGCACAGCGAACCTTCGCACCTGAGACCTACCTTGCGGGGGATGTCCTTCCCGGTGACCTGATGCCAGAGCAGATCCCAGTGCACATCGCCCTGGAGCTGGTAGACCCCGGCCCAGAAGCGGTCACCCGCCAGATTTACGTACGCCCAAACCAGTAAAAGTCAACGCCGAAATTGCACAAAATATGCGCAATTTTCCCTTTATTCGGGCAGGCCTTGGGAGTATCATAGCGCCTCTTTTTTCGCACACTTTTTAACCAGAAGGCCCCCGTCTTCTATGCCCTCAATTGGCCCTTACACACTTCCGAATCCGGTGGTGCTGGCTCCTATGGCAGGGGTCACCGACCGCCCATTCCGCCAGCTTTGCCGAGAGCTGGGCGCAGGCTTAGTTGTGGGCGAAATGGTATCTGGCAAACCTGAATTGCGTAACACCCGGAAATCCAAACTCAGACTGGATCACACCGGAGAGCCAGAACCCATTGCCGTTCAGATCGTCGGGGGTGACCCAGAGATCATGGCAGACAGCGCACGTTTCAACGTTGAGAACGGCGCACAGATCATCGACATCAATATGGGCTGCCCGGCAAAGAAAGTGTGCAACAAAGCGGCAGGTTCTGCGTTACTGCGCGATGAAGCTTTAGTGAAAGATATCCTTCAGGCCACTGTCGAAGCGGTGAACGTTCCGGTCAGCCTGAAAATCCGCACAGGATGGTGCCCGGATTCACGCAATGCCGTGCGAATTGCCGAACTCGCAGAACAGGCAGGTATTGTTTCTCTGGCCGTTCATGGCCGCACCCGCGCCTGTGGATATGGCAATACCGTCGAGTACGACACCATTAGAGACGTTAAACAAAGTACGTCTCTGCCAGTGTTCGCTAACGGTGACATTACCGACGCACGCAAAGCCGTCGACGTGATGCGTTACACCGGTGCCGACGGCGTTTTGATTGGACGAGCGGCTCAGGGACGCCCATGGATTTTTCGGGAGGTCGTGCATTTTATGGAAACCGACACCGAACTCGATGCGCCAGGCCTGAATGAGATAGAAAGCATCCTCCAGCGACACCTGAACGCACTTTATGAATTTTACGGTGAGTACTTGGGAGTACGCATCGCCCGGAAACACGTCAGTTGGTACCTGAATAATCAGCCAGGTAACAGTTTCCGGAAAACATTTAATCAATTAGACAGCCCCACCGCGCAGATGGATGCGATTTCCGAATATTTCCGGAAAGCATCATTAAGGAAGGAAGCAGCAGCATGAGTACAGAAGCCATCATCAGACAGGTTAAACCAGTGACAGAACCAGCGAACTCCGAAAACCACTTTACGACCATCGCAGACTCGACACACACTCTGCGTGAGAGCGTCGAAATCGCGCTCAAAAACTACTTTGACGCCATGGACGGACAGCCCGTTTCAGAACTCTACGACATGGTATTAGCCGAAGTAGAAGCCCCCCTGCTGGAAACCGTCATGCGCTATACGCGCGACAACCAGACCAAAGCCTCCGTTGTCCTCGGCCTTAACCGTGGCACGCTGCGTAAAAAGCTCAAACAGTACGGCATGCTCTGATCCGCACTGACAAGACACCTCACATTCACGTTAATTAATACAGTACCCTATGAGCACTCATATCCCTGCAAACGAGACTCCCGCCGATATTACTCCGGTTCGCCGCGCACTCATCAGTGTGTCTGACAAAACCGGTATCGTTGAATTCGCCCAGGCGCTGCACGCCGCTGGCGTTGAAATCCTGTCTACGGGTGGCACCTACAAGCTGCTTATCGACAACCAGATCCCAGCGATTGAAGTATCTGATTACACTGGCTTCCCAGAAATGATGGATGGCCGTGTTAAGACCCTGCACCCGAAAATTCACGGTGGTGTTCTGGGCCGTCGCGGCCAGGACGACAGCGTCATGGAAGAGCACGGCATCAACCCAATCGACCTGGTAGTCGTTAACCTCTACCCGTTTGCAGAAACTGTCGCTAAGCCAGATTGTCACCTGCCACTGGCCATTGAAAATATCGACATCGGCGGCCCAACCATGGTGCGCTCAGCTGCGAAAAACCACGCTTTCGTGGGCATCGTAGTCAACGCTTCTGACTACGGCATGGTCCTGAACGACCTGAATAACGTGAACGGTCTGAGCTACAAGACCCGTTTTGCACTGGCACTGAAAGCGTTCGAGCACACTTCAAGCTACGACGGCATGATCGCCAACTACCTCGGCACCATCGACCAGTCCGCTGAAGAGCTGAGCACTGATGACCGTCTGGCGTTCCCGCAGACCTTCAACAGCCAGTTCCACAAAGTTCAGGAAATGCGTTACGGCGAAAACCCGCATCAGAAAGCGGCGTTTTATGTGGAAGCCAACCCTGCAGAAGCGTCCATCGCGACGGCGAAACAGATTCAGGGCAAAGAACTGTCTTACAACAACGTGGCTGACACCGACGCTGCACTGGAAGCCGTGAAGTCTTTCACCAAGCCAGCCTGTGTGATCGTCAAGCACGCTAACCCATGTGGTGTAGCGGTCGTACCAGAAGACGAAGGTGGTATCCGCAAAGCGTACGACCTGGCCTACGCCACTGACAGCGAATCAGCGTTCGGCGGCATCATTGCCTTCAACCGCGAACTGGACGGTGAAACAGCACAAGCCATCGTTGATCGTCAGTTTGTTGAAGTCATCATTGCACCAAAAGTCTCCGCTGAGGCAGCTGCGGTAGTCGAAGCGAAGAAAAACGTTCGTCTGCTCGAGTGTGGCGAATGGCCAGCCGAGCGCGCTGAAGCCTTCGACTACAAGCGTGTGAATGGCGGCCTGCTGGTTCAGGATCGCGACAACGGCATGATCGAGGCCAACGACCTGAAAGTTGTTACTAAGCGCACGCCAACCGAAGCCGAACTGAACGACCTGATCTTCGCTTGGAAAGTCGCAAAATTCGTTAAATCGAACGCGATTGTGTACGCCAAAGATCGTCAGACTGT